>JBIKOG010000202.1:0-14095 GCA_044358225.1 Bryobacteraceae bacterium
TACAAATACTGGCAACCCGAAGACGAATACATCGCCACCCGTGTCGACGAACTCACCTTCGCCCACTGGGAACTGGCCCGATTAATGCTAGTCCGACGTTCCGAACTAGCCGAACTCCACGCCAACACCGGCGGCGTCCTCCAGGCCGAGCTCGAAGCCTGCAAACCCGGCTCCCTGGTCTACCGCCTGGAAGTGCGCATTAACCGCCACCAATCGACCATATCCCGATTGGAACGCGACATCATGCGCCTGAAGAAATTCGCGGCCAATCAAGGACCCTCCCAAGAAGTATTGAAAACAAAGGAAGAGCCCGAAACGCCGCCACCAACCGAGCCAGAAACCGCCGCGCAACCTGCCGTCCCGCCAACAAACAAGGCCGAATTCCCGCCCCCCGCAGCGGAAATCCGGCCCGTCATGTAACCCCAAAATGCCCTGTCCACACCCGAAGTGTGTCCAAAAATACGCCTACTTCGGAAACTTCGAAGCGTCAATCCCCGGAATGATCCGCAGCGCATTCTTGTAATAAAGCTTCTTCAAAACCTCGTCCGACAAATCCAGCCCGTACATCTTCCAGAACGCGTGCCGCTTCCGATAATAATCAAAGTACTCATCATCGGTCTCCAACACACGGAAGTAATAGTTATACTCACTCACTTCCCACGTGTCTTTCCCAAACAACACCCGGTCCTGATACTTGTCAAACCACTTCTTGGCAAACCGCGGCTGCCGCCCCAGGTCATACAACACCGCCCCGATCTCGGTCATCATATTGGGCATCTTATCCATCAGCTCGCCCAACTTACCCAGATCCGCCCCCAGCCATCCCAAATGCGCATTCACAAAGGTGACTTTCGGATGCCGCTCAATCCGCCGGTACAGCTCCCCCATCAACACTTCCCAACCCGGATACTTATCCCCCGGCCGGTACCGGCTCGGAAACTGCTTCAATTCCAACCACCGCTCGTTCGTCTTGTCCCACGGCATGAAAAACGACTTCGGCTCCGCCGTGTGGATCATCACCGGCATCTTATACTTCGCGCAAACCTCAAACGCCTTATCAAACCGCGGATCGTCAATCTTCACCCGCACGCCCGACTTATCGCTCAAATCCATCCCGAAGTTCTTAAAAAACTTCAGCCCCTGCGCGCCATTCTTAAAGTCTTCTTCTAACTGCCGCGCCACCCGCTCCGAGTAATCCGGCGCGTCCACTTCCTCGAAGGTCAAATTCGCAAACACCACGAACCGGTCTTTGTACTTCGCCTTCATCGCCGTCACGTTCCGCTTCAGCCGGTCGCCATACCCGCCCGACAAATTCACCATCACCTGCAGGTTGATCTTGTCCATATCGCCGACCAACTTATCCATCTGCGCCGCCGGCATCTCGCCCCGCTGATGATTGTGGAAGTCGATAATCGGGAACTTCGCCCGCGTCTTCGGATGCTCCGGCACCACCAGCGACGACTTCGGATCGTAGTCCTCAATCGTCATCACAGCGTCCTTCGACGGCCGCGGCCACTCCTTCACGGGCGCCTGCGCCAGCAAGCTCGAAACCGCGGAAACCAACAGTAGTACTCGTCGCATTGCCTACGAGTATAGGCTTACGGCTCCACCCCGAGCAACGCCGCCACTTCATTCCGAAGCCGCACCGACAGCTCCGTCTTGTTCTTGAAGATCATCCCCTCGGTCGAAATCGGCTTGCCGATATGAATCTTCACCGCCCCGCCCCGGATCGTCGCCTCGTGCATCGGCATCACTTCCCGCGTCCCAATCAACCCGAACGGCACAATCGGCACGCCGCTTTTGATCCCGATAATCGCCGCGCCTTCCTTGAACGGATCCAACTGCCCGTCCGTCCGCCCGCCCTCCGGGAAAATCAGCACCGAAATCTTCCGCTCCTGAATCATCTCCGCCGCTTTATTCAAACTCCGCAACGCTTCCCGCGGGTTCGACAGCGACACCGGAATATGCCCCGCCAGCCGCAAATGGTGCCCCAACAATGGAATCTGAAACAGCCCCTCCTTCGCCATGAACCGGAAACTCCCCGGCAGCGTCGACAGCAGCGCCGGTGTGTCCGCGTAACTCCGGTGGTTCCCCGCGAAAATGTAGTGCCGCCCCGGTTCCAGATTCTCCAGCCCCGTCACCTCAATCCGCATCCCCATCGCCCACACCAGCATCTTCGACCAGATATAGGCCATCAGAAACTGCCGTTCGCCGTTCTTATCGCCAATGGCCGCAAACAGGTTCAACGTCCCCATCAGGATCGTCGACAAAATGATGAGTGGATCCGTCCACAAAAGTGTACGCAAGAGTGCAAAGGACATAAAGACGCGAATCTCTTATTGTACGAGCAACGCCCGCGCCTCTCCCACCAGGTACAGCGACCCCGTCACAAACCAAACCTCGCACCCGTCCAACTCCGCCAGCGCCGCCGCCACCCCGTCCACGATCCGCGCGTTCCCGTGCGGCTCCATTTCCAATATCGCCTCCGGCCGCAACGCCCGCGCCTGGTCCGGCGCCGTCACAATCAGCTCCGCCGCCAGCGGGAACAACACCCCGGCAATCTCTTCCACGCTCTTATCCCGCATCGCCCCGTAAACCAGCCCCACCCGACGCCCCGCGTGAAACCGTTGAATATACGAAGCCAGCGCCCGCGCCCCCGCCGGGTTGTGCGCGCCGTCCAGCCAGATCTCCGGCTCCCGCGAAACCATCTCCAACCGCCCCGGCCACCGCGCCGTCTCAATCCCGAACCGGATCTGCTCCGGCGACAGGTTCAACGCATGCAGCGCCACCGCCGCCGTCCGCGCGTTGTCCACCTGGTGCTCCCCCGCCAGCGGGCAGTCAATCCGCATCCCCGCCGCTAAAAACCGGCTGCCATAGGCATCGATTTCCAACTCCGCCACCGGCCACGCCGCCGAATCCATCACCGGCGCATGCACCGTCTCCGCCCGCTTCATGATCACGTCCCGCGCCACCGGCCGCTGCGGCGCCAGCACCGCCGTCACGCCGGTCTTCAATATTCCGGCCTTCTCAAACGCAATCGAATCCAGACTCTTCCCCAGCCACGCCTCGTGGTCGTAGTCCACCGGCGTGATCACGCACAGCTGCGGCTCCACGATGTTCGTCGCATCCAGCCGCCCGCCCAGCCCCACCTCGATCACCGCCCAGTCCACCTCGGCCTTGGCGAACCACCAGAACGCCATCAGCGTCACGGTCTCGAAGTAGGTCGGGTGCGCGTCCAGCGTCCCGGCCTCCATCATCCGCTCGGCCACCTTGTGCACCGCCGCGAACGCCTCGGCAAACTCCTCCGCCGTCACCGCTCGCCCGTCCACCACAATCCGTTCCGTCGGCTCCACCAGATGCGGCGACGTGAACAGGCCAACGTGATGCCCCGCCTCCCGCAACCCGGCCGCAATCATCGCCGACGTCGAACCCTTCCCGTTCGTCCCCGCCACGTGCACCACGCGGTACTTCCGCTCCGGATTCTTCATCGCCGCCGCGACGAGCGTCATCCGCTCCAGGCCCAGCTTCGCCGTGCGAATCTCGTTGCCTAGCGCGTAGAGGTACTCAACCGACTCGGGGTAGTTCAAGGGGTGCAGTTCAGCGTCGCGGGCACCCGGCCACCTTTGTTCAGCTCGCGCATGCCGATCTCGGTGGCGTAATAGATCCGCGAAGTCAACGCCTTCGCCAGCCGGAAGAACTGCGTCCCCGGACCGGACCCGCCGTCCATCTCCTTCAAAATCGCGACCTGCTCGGCTTCGGTCAAACGCGTGAAGGGCTTCGAGTGTTTGCCCATCGCGACGCTGTCCAGCCATCCCAGCCCGCTGATAAATGCATCGCGCTGCGCCTGCGGCCCGGCCGCCAGCAGCCGGTCCATCCACCGGTTCACCAGCGCGGCCTTCGCGCCCGGCGTGTCGGTGGCGGGAATGATCAGCTCACTCAACACGATCACCGTTTCATTCTGGTGCGCGTCAAACAGTTCCGGCTTCCAGTCAGGTGTCGTGGAAATCTGCGCCAGCGCGCTACCCGGCGCCGCGACAGCCGCCAATTGCAATAAGTTGCGACGGTCCATATCGAAGTCTCATGCTATCACTGAAAGCTATGCAACGCCTATACCTTGCCCTATCCCTCCTCGCCCTCACTGCCTGCAGCGGTCCGTCCATACAGTCGGTGGTCACCAAGACAATCACAAAGACGGGCGACAACTATTCCCTGAAACTCGAATACCCAGAAATCCCAGGCGCGCCGGAGAAGCTGAACAAGCAGATCGCCGATTCCGCCCTCATCCGTTTGGAGAAGGTGGAAGACTCCCCCATCCCGCTGGATGAGTTCGCCAAAAACGTCGGCGGCGATAAACTCGTCACCGATCTTAAGCGCGAAAGCATCACCACCATCGCCCACCAGACCGCCACCTTCCTGACAACGCGTTGCCAGACGCTGGACGGCGCCTACTACGAGGTCTACGATCGGAAAACCGGCCGCCGGCTGGAATTCGAAGACATCGTCGAACCCGGCAAGCTCCCGCCCAGCGGCGAACCGAACCTCGGCCTCCTCGCCAACGGCATCATCTACAACGGCGCCGAAACGCCCTACAGCCAGCTGAAAGGCGTGCTGAAGCCGCAATTTCTTCCATAGTCTCCTGACACCACGCTGTCAGGAGCCCCCCGGCATACTGCCTTCATGCAGATCACACAACTCAAAGATATCGGCGTTATCACCGCCGCCCTCCCGGCCTCCCGGGACTTCTACGTCGCCAAGTTGGGCTTCACGCCCGTCTTCGTTTCCGACTGGTACATTCACCTGAAGAATGGCCCGGTGGAACTCGGCCTCATGGCGGCCAAACCGGAAGCGCCCGCCGTTCCCGCGAATGGCGTCTGGCTTTCTCTCGGCGTCGAAAGCGCCGACGCCGAATACGCCCGCCTGCAGGCGGGCGGCGCGACGCTCGACGCGGCGCCCGAGGACAAACCCTGGGGCGAGCGCTGCTTCGTCGTCCGCGATCCCAACGGCTTCGGCGTCAACCTCAGCCAGTCCATCCCGCCCAGCGAGGAGTTTATGCGCGCCCATGCGACGAGCTGACCGGCTCTTCCAACTCGTCCAGCTGCTCCGCCGCCGTCGCACCGTGACGGCGGCGGAGCTCGCCCGTTCCCTTGAAGTCTCCGAGCGCACCGTCTACCGCGACGTGCAGGACCTTTCCCTTTCCGGCGTGCCCATCGAAGGCGAAGCCGGCGTCGGCTACCGTCTCAAACCCGGCTTCGATCTCCCGCCCCTCATGTTCACCGCCGAAGAGTTGCAAGCCCTCCGCCTCGGCGCGCAGATCGTCCAGGGCTGGGCGGACGACGCGCTGGCCAACGCGGCCTCGAGCGCGCTCAGCCGCATCGAGAACGTCCTGCCCCCGAAGCTCCGCGAGGAGGCCAACCGCCAGTTCCTCTTCGCGCCCAGCTTCGCCGTCACCCACGAAACCAAAGCCTGGATGCGCGAACTCCGCGCCGCCATGCGCGACCGCCACAAAGTCTCGATCACCTACCGCAAAGCCGAGGACGACGCCGCGCCCACCGCGCGCACCGTCGAACCGCTGGGCCTCTACTTCTGGGGCAAAACGTGGACGCTTGGCGCGTGGTGCGAACTGCGCGGGGGCTTCCGCACCTTTCGGCTGGACCGCATCACCGCGCTCACCATCCTCACCGATTCCACCTACACGCGCACGCCCGAAGATTACATCCGCCACGCCGAAGAGTCGTAAGCTGTTGGGGATGCTTCGCCGCCATTTCCTCGCCTCGCTCGCCGCCGCCGCCCAGCCCGCCGTCTTCATGAAATCGCCCGGCAAGGGCACGGCCATCATGGGCATCGCCTACTACGCCAAGCCGACGGGCCTCGACATGGTGAGCCTGGAACAGCGCTGGTCGCGGTCGGACACGATCGACACTGTGTTCCGCCGGACGTCGAAGGACAACGGCGCGACGTGGTCGGCGCCGGTGGAATCGAAGACCGGGGAGAAACGCGCGAATGGCACGTGGCGCAAGCATCCGCGCGCGGGCTATGTGGATCCGAAATCGAAGCGCCTGCTGGAATTCTGGATGGAAGCCGTGCTGCCTACGGACGATCCGCTGGAGGGCCTGCGCCGCTACGGCGTCTACTATTCCATCGATGGCGGCCCGGCGCACCAGATGATTCACAAAGGTCCGGGCTTCGACGCCACCCATCCCATCCCCGGCAGCGAGCTGGGCCGCAACGGCTTCATGCTGGGCGACCACGGTTCGGCCCCGATCACGGCGCCGAACGGCGACATTCTGGTGCCATTGGAGATTTTCCCGGCGAAGGACGGCAAGCTCTACAACCCTGGCGGCGGATATACGTGGTCGGACTCGGCGGTGATGCATGGCCGGTGGAAGAATGGCGACCTGGAGTGGACGATGTCGAACATCGTCGCGGGCGACCCGGCGGTGACGACCCGCGGCATGGTGGAACCGACGCTGGCGTTCCTGGATAAGAAACGCGTGCTGATGGTCATGCGTGGATCGAACGACAAGAACACGAAGCTGCCCGGCTACAAGTGGTACAGCCTGTCCACCGATGGCGGCCGGACCTTCCCGGCCGCGAAGCCGTGGACGTGGACCGATGGCGGGCACTTCTTTTCGCCGAGCAGCTGCAGTTTTCTGGTGCCGCATTCGAATGGGAAGCTCTATTGGCTGGGCAACATCACGCCGGAGAATCCGAAGGGCAACCGGCCGCGGTACCCATTCGTGATTGCCGAGGTGGACAAGGCCACCGGGCTTTTGAAGCAGGCGACGCTGCGGCAGATCGACACACGGCAGCCGGGCGAGCACGAGATTCTGACGCTATCGAACTTCTACGCGCACGAGGACCGGGTGACGCACGAGATCGTGCTGTACATGACGCGCCTGTTCGCGCACAACGACGGCTGGGAAGGCGACGGCATGCGCTACCGCGTTACAGCACCATAGCGTACCAGCAGAGCAGCATCGGGATGCCGAGCGTCTCCGGCGGGGCGGTGCCCAGCTCCACGTTTACGCGTTTTACGAGGCCCGGTTTTGTGATGTAAGAGAACAGCGTCTGGCCCTCGGCGTCTTGCAGAGCCCAGCGGGTGCCCATGAGGTTGGTGGGCTTCCAGTTGTATTCGGCGTCGCCAATGCGCAATGTGCCGCCCCCGCCGGCACGCTCTTCGAGCGCTGCCAGCACCATGCCATCGGCCGCCAGGGTGCGCCGTTTGCGGAGCAGGCCGTTATCGCGCAGGTCGTAGACGTCATCGCCCATGCGCCCTTGCGCCGCGCCGACGGGTAACTGCTTGAACAGAAGCTCCGCGTCCAGCTCCTCCAGGAGCCAGTGCCGGCGGAGACCTTCTGGCTGTTTCCAATCCACGTCGGAATAATCGGCAGAACGGGCGGAGAACTTTAGCCCAGCCGGTCCAGTATTAGATCCACGTCGGCTTCGGTGGTACGGAGGTTCATGAAGCAGGCGCGGAGGCCGGTGCGCCCCTTCACGTAGGCCGGGCCGAGGAAGGCGAGGCCGGAATCCACCAGCTGTTTCAGCGCGCGGCGGTTGGCGTCATCGTCCAGGCCACGGAGGCGGAAGCAGACGCAGTTGAAGACCACGGGGGCTAGGAGCTCGAACTCTTCGCGGGCTTCGATTTGCTGGCCCATGTAGAGCGCCAGGTCGTGCATGCGTTCGATCACCCCGGCGTAGGCGGCGGCGCCGAAGTGCTTCAGCGACCACCAGACCTTCAGCGCCTTGAAGGCACGGGAGAGTTGCGGACCTTGGTTCGCGAAATCGATGAAGTCCGGATCCTCCGACATCGTCAGGTAGCTGGGGTGGGCGTTGAAGGAGTGGTGGAGATGGCGGCGATCGCGGACGAGGACGCAGCCGGCTTCGTAGGCGCAGAAGAGGAACTTGTGGGGATCGAGGGAGACCGAGTCGGCGAGGGCGAGGGCGGAGAGCTGGGGCTGGAAACGGCTGCTCAAGGCGGTTAGGGCGCCGTAGGCACCATCGATGTGGAGCCAGAGTTGGTGCTGGCGGCAGAGGCGGGCGAGGTCTTCGATGGGATCGATGGCGCCGGTGGTGACAGTGCCGGCGCTGGCGGCGACGCAGAAGGGGATGCGGCCGGCGGCGCGGTCGGCGGTGATGGCGTCGGCGAGGAGATCGAGCCGGATGCGGAAATGTTCGTCGGTGGGGATATGGCGGAGGTACTGGGTGCCGAGGCCGAGAATCGAGACAGCCTTATCGATGCTGGAGTGGATTTCGTCGGAGGTGTAGAGGACGAGCGGGGCGCGGCTGGCTTGGAGGCCGTGGGTGCGCGCCTTTTCGCCGAGGGCGTGATCGCGGGCGGCGGTGAGGGCAATGAGATTCGCCATGGAGCCGCCGCTGGTGAGGATGCCGCCGGCGGTGGCGGGGAGGCCGAAGAGATCGGCGAACCAGCGGAGGACGGCCTGTTCGACGGCGTTGGCGGCGGGGGAGAGGTGCCAGAGATTGCAGTTCTGGTTGAGGGTGGCGGCGACGTGATCGGCGTAGGGGGAGAGGGCGTTGGGCGAGGGCTGGACGTAGGCGAGGAAGCGGGAGTGGGCGGTGTGGGTGGAGTTGGGAACGATGACGTGTTCGAGTTCTTCGAAGAGGGATTCGAGCGACTGGCCGTATTGGGGCATGGGCTCGGCTTTGAGGGCGCGGAGGGCGGGGCGATCGAGATCGGGAAAGACGGGGCGATCGGGGAGAGATTCGAGGTAGCGCTGGGTGAATTGGGCGAGGAGTTCGGCGGCGCGGTCGTGCTGTTGTTGGGTGAAGAGCATGGTCGGCTTGTTGTTTCAGGATAACGGGGCGGGGAGTTTCTATACTGAAGGCAGAAATGCGACGATTTGCTTTGTTGTTGCTGCTGGCGATTTGCGCGTGGGCGCAGGAGGGGCAGTATCTGTTCCGGGTGGAGCAGGACGCGCTGAGCGGGGCGCCGGATTTCAGCTTTCTGAATTCGCCGTTGACGGAGGCGGATCGGGTCTCCGCGGTGAACGGGCAGTTCTTTACGACGGCGGGGAAGAGGGTTCGGTTTTTTGGGGTGAATCTGGCGTTTGGGGCGAACTTTCCGGAGGCCCGGGACGCCGAGCGGATTGCGAAACGGTTGCGGCGTTTGGGGGTGAATCTGGTCCGGCTGCACCACATGGATTCGCAGCCCGATTCGAATGCGGGGAGTGCGGGATCGCTGTTGACGACCGGGCCGTATCCGACGCTGAACCCGGTGGCGGTGGAGCGGCTGCGCGCGTTTTTGGACGCGCTGAAGGCGGAGGGGATTTACGTCAACTTGAACTTGAAGGTTGGGTATACGTTTCGGCCAGGCGCGGATGGCGTGCCGACGGCGACGATTCCGACGCAATCGAAGCCGCTGCATATCTTCCAGCCGCGGATGGTGGCGTTGCAGAAAGAGTATGCCGCGGCGGTGATTGAGGCGTTGCGGTTGCGGGACGACCCGGTGTTGGCGATGGTGGAGATTAACAACGAATCGTCGCTGATTTATTCGCTGCAGGCGAACCAGTTGGACGGCGCGGTGACGGGGCTGTATCGGGCGGAGATGCAGCGGCAGTGGAACACGTTTTTGAGTGGGCGGTACGGGGCGACGGAACAGCTGCGGGAGGCTTGGGGGGTGACGGAGCCGGATAGCGAATCGCTGTTGCCGGACCGGTGGCAGTTGGAGCTGCATGCGAATACGGCGGGGTCGATTGCGACGCTTGCGGGCGGGGTGGCGCAGTTGAACCTGACGCGGAATGAGACCGAAGTGATTGCGAAGCAGGTGGGGTTCACGGTGAACGCCGGGGATGCGTATTTGGCGGAGATGGAGATCCGGAGCGACCGGGCGGCGACGGTGAGTTGGGACATTAAGCAGGACGTGTCGCCGTGGCGGCAGCAGGTGAACCGGAGCATTGCGGTGACGGGCACGTGGCAGCGGGTGACGATGGCGCATACGGCGGGGTTTGGGATTGAGGGCGTGGGGCGGATGGGCGTGCAGTTGTCGGGTTCGACGGCGCCGGTGCAGATCCGGAATGCGCGGTTCGTGCGGCGCGGGCGGCGGGGGTTGTCGGAATCCGAGTCGTTGGAGCAGGCCAATATTGCGCTGCCGGGCACGGAGGGGTCGCATGCGGCGCGGGCGCGGGATTATTTGGAGTTTTTGGCGTCGTTGGACAAGGCGTATTTGGAAACGCTGTTGACGACGGTGCGGGAGGCGACGAGCGGGCAGGTGCCGGTGGCGGGAACGCAGATGGATTTTGGCGGGTTGATGACGATCGACACGCACGCGGCGATGGATTATCACGATTATCACTTCTACGTGGACCACTACAATTTTCCGAACGTGCAGTGGGACGGGCGGGACTGGCGGATCCGGGATAGTTCGCATTTGGGCGCGAATTTGTCGAATTTGGTGGCGATGGCGGCGGCGCGGCCGTTGGGGAAGCCGTTCACGGTGAGCGAGTTCAACCAGCCGTGGCCGAACACGAAGGGACATGAGCTACTGGCGCCGATGAGCGCGTTTGCGGCGTTTCAGGATTGGGATGGGTTGATGCATTTTGCGTATTCGCATGGGCGCGGATGGGACGCGGATGTGCCGAACGGGTTTAATTTGAACGGGGATTGGGCGAAGTGGGTGACGTTTGGGCAGGCGGCGTTTTTGTTCCGGACGGAGGCGGTGAGGGTGGGGCCGTCGTTGTTCAAGATTCCGGTGTCCTACGACGACCGGCTGCGGTATACGCGGGAGGGGCGGAACCGGAATTTTGGGACCTTTTTGAACGAGGCGTATGGGGTGCAGATGAACAACGCGTTCCGGTACCGGTTTGCGATTGATCCGAACCCGGAGGCGGAGACGCCGGAGGCGCTGCGGGAGCGGCCGGTGGCGCCGTTTGTGGCAGAGACGGGGGAGATGGCGTTTGATGGGTTGTTCCGGATTACGGCGCCGCAGGCGGTGGGTGTTTTTGGGGAGTTTTCGGGGAAAGTGGCATTGGGCGTGATTGATGTGGAGGTGGCGGCGCGGGGATTCCGGACGGTGTTGTTGACGGCGTTGGACGGGCTACCGGTGGCGGAGAGCGGGCGGATGTTGTTGACGAATCCGGGGTATGTTTTGCGGAGCCGGAGCGCGGCGGCGCCGGCGGTGGCGCAGCGGATTGTGCGGTATCCGGGGACGACGGATTGGTTCACGATTGAGGCGGATTTGCCTTCGAAGCCGTCGGGGGATTTGAATGGGGGCGCGGGGCCGACGTGGATGATGACGACGCCGGTTAAGGTGACGTTGCGGACGCAGTTTACGGATATTTTGGTGTATCCGTTGGATGGGGCGGGACGGCGGGGGGAGGCGTTGGCGGTGCGGGCGGGGGTGGATGGGTTGGAGTTTGTGATTGGGGGAGAGGCGCCGTGGTATGAGGTGGTGGGCGGGTCGCAGTGATAGTTCACCGGTCCCTGTCGCGGAGCATCGTGGCGATCGTTCGAGGGCTTCTGCGTCCGTGAATCACCGCGATAACCAAGAGCGGATCTTCGTCCGGCGCGTAGGCCTTGAAACGGAGTTCCCGGGAGGTGAGATCCGGTCGCCGTATTCCTTGACGGGGAAAGGTAGCCAGGCTACGAAGGGTGAAGAGAATCGCTTCTCTCACGCGGCTGGCGGCTGGTGGAATGTCCTTTGCGATGAACGCCCAGATGCCGGCGATGTCCGCAGCGGCTTCCGGATGAAGGACGAACCCTTTGCGCGGGTTCATTTGGGATTGGGAAGTACGAGTTCTTCTTCGCGCTTCCGCAGGTCTTCAAAGAAGGCTTCCCCGTCGATTGGCGTTACTCGTCCACTTTTGATGTCATCGTATCGACTGTCCAGAGACTGACGAAGTTCCGCAATCTCCTGGAAGTATCCGGCCATCACGTCCTGCACTAACTCGTCAGCCGACCGGCCGGTCCGAGCAGAAAGGGCAGATAGCTGGTTTTCCAGCTCGGGTGAGAAATGGACTTCCATTTTCCAAAGGTAGTGGGAGCGTGGTTCGATGTCAATCGCCGGTTAGCTCTTGAGTTTCGTGGCGAGGGTGGTGGTGCCGTGGACGTCGGTGAGGCGGAAGTCGCGGCCTTGGAAGGGGTAGGTTAGCTTGAGGTGATCGAGGCCCAGGAGGGCCAGGATGCTGGCGTGGAGGTCGTGGACGTGGATGGGGTCCTGGATGGCTCTTAGGCCGATTTCGTCGGTGGCTCCGATGACTTGGCCGCCTCTGACTCCGCCGCCGGCTAGCCAGATGCTGAAGCCGTAGGGGTTGTGGTCTCGGCTCAGGTTGTCGCCGCTGCCCTAACATCGCCTCCAGCCACGATCGCGTGCGACGCAAAAACTTTCGCAGAACCGTGAGAACATGTCCTCTGTTTCGCCACTACGTTTCTAGATGCGGCTCTGGAAAACACGAATGTGGGGGTATGCGCTGGGCTTAGCTTTCGTCTTTGGGCCATTACCCGGCGCACTGCACGCGGAATCCGCCGTTGGAGGCCAGGCATCCCTTCATTCCGTACCCGGCGATCTACGTCCAAAACGACTGAACGGGTATCTCAAAGTCTGGGAGGACGGAGAGCTGAGTTACTACGAGCAAGGCACCACATTTCGCCCTGCATTGATGGTGGAAGGGAGCGCATATTGCTCCCAGACCCAGCGGGCGACGGTGGCCTACTTAAACGTTGTGGGTACCGACCAGAATGGCCATCGAATCGCCTACGGCCTCATGGTTGTCGCAGCGCAGTGTGAATTTTTCGCGGAAGCCATCGTAACGCGGCAGGTCCATCGCCGAACCGCATCTACTTCTGTGGAGCGCCGCCCTTCAGCATCTGTTCTATGACAGCGTCGCCGAGCCCCTTGGTGCGAAGTTCAATCAGTTCAGCGGGCTCAGTGTTAAAGGCTGTTGGGCTTGCGGTGATTTTTGCAATGATCAAGCTATCGCTAAACCCAGCGGACTTCAGTGCAAGTACATCCGAGTTCGTCAACGGCTTGTTTTGCGTCGCCGCCGCGGGGACGACTGGAACGGTCGCAGCACCAGGCTTCGCAATGAACTTTGCCGCTTCGACCTTTGTCTCTCCATTGGTATAAGCGGTGAGCTCAGTCCCTTTCGGGATGTTGATGTCCTTCCCTTTGGCAAACAAGAAAAGCGGTGCCGCGGGGAAGAAGATCAGTGAAGTCGCAACGATCGCACCAGTCATCTTTCCGGCGTTCGAACCACCTGCTCCTGCTTTCACCGCACGGAGTGCAATTTTCTCGCCGCCAATCATCCGCGTATGGTCGATGTTGATGTCGAGCTTTCCGGCACGCCCCATCCGTCGCTTCGCCTGTGCCTGCGTCACTGTCGCCATTGCCACTCCGCCTCGCTTGACGACGACGATGTCGTTGACGCTCACGTCTTCCAGAACCTCGAAATCGACGGTCTCGCCCTCCTTCGCATCAGCGGATGATATGTTTCGCGCAAGTCGCAACCGGATCGGGGTCCCATCAGGAATAACTAACATCGGCGCTTGTGCACTAAGGACTGACATTCCGCAGACCAACACCAACGATGCCTGTAACTTTCCGTAGCGCAGATTATGAAACATGGTCAAAGTGTATAACAAATGTGCGATCTATCCCATCCCCGTCAGATGTTGTTCCCAGCGGGGCATCGCTCGATGTCAACCGCTGATCAGGTCCGGAGTTTTGCGGCGAGGGTGGTGGTGCCGTGGACGTCGGTGAGGCGGAAGTCGCGGCCTTGGAAGGGGTAGGTTAGCTTGAGGTGATCGAGGCCGAGGAGGGCCAGGATGCTGGCGTGGAGGTCGTGGACGTGGACGGGGTCCTGGATTGCTCGGAGGCCGATTTCGTCGGTGGCTCCGATGACTTGGCCTCCTTCGACTCCGCCGCCGGCTAGCCAGATGCTGAAGCCGTACGGGTTGTGGTCGCGGCCCAGGTTGTCGCCGCCGCCGTTGGCGTTGCCGTCTGATGTGGGCGTGCGACCGAACTCGCCTCCCCAGATGACTAACGTCTCCTTCAGCAGGCCCCTGCGTTCGAGGTCTTCGAGGAGGGCGGCGACGCCTTTGTCGGTTTTGGCGGCTTGTTTTTCGTGGTTCGCTTCGCAGCCTT
>JBIKOG010000422.1:0-4129 GCA_044358225.1 Bryobacteraceae bacterium
GCGTTGGGCCGGAAGAACTTTCCGCGTTCGGCTTTGCTGAAATTGTATTTGGGTTTCATTGCTTCGGAACGGAGGTGTGCGTTAGAGGTCTTCCGGTCGAAGGCCGGTTTCCTTGCCGATCTTGGCGAGGGCGGCGGGACCGATCTCTTCGCTTTCGTGAAAGGCGAAGGTGAAGTTTGGCCAGCCGGGACGTTGCAGTCTGCGATGGGAACCGACTTGCTTCTTCAGTGACCAGCCGAGGCGGAGTATTGCGGCGTAGACTCGCCTGGCTTTCGTCGCGCGCCAGATGCTCACGCGGCGAAGAGGACGCGCAGCGACTCGGGGACTTCTTCGCCGCTTTCGATCATGTCTGCCAATACCTGCAAGGCTATTGACTTCACTTTCCGGACGGCTTCTTCTTCGACAGCGCCGTACGCCATCACGCCAGGAAGTTCGGGGACGGATGCGAGGATTCTGCCATCCTCTTCCCGTTCCACTTCCACGCGAATTGGTTCTATGTTCACCATGGCAGTTTCAGTTTAGCGGATTCCTAAGTCGGTGCAGCGCCCGCCACTGGTATACGATAGCCGGATCATGATCCGCGTGCGATTGTATTTGGTTTCCCTGATTGGGTTGACGGCGATGGCGCAGACGGGGCCGGGGCCGTTTACGACGGCTCAGGCCGCGGCGGGGGAGGCGCTTTATCAGGTCCATTGCGCCACCTGCCATCTGGGAAATATGGGCGGGCGGAATGAGGCTCCGCAGTTGGCCGGGGGGAACTTCATGAATGCCTGGCGGGGCAGATCGACGCGGGATCTGGTTGTGAATATGCAGTCGACGATGCCTCCTTCGAATCGCGGTGGGTTGGGGGAGGATGGGTATTTGAATATTGCCGCGTTTGTGCTGGCGGCGAATGGCGCTACGGCGGGGCCGGGGGCGATGACCTCTGCCACTCGGGTTTCGATTGGGGCTATCGCGAATGGCGTCGCGCCGGTTCCATTGCGGGCGCGGTTGGAGGCGGCGGCGACGACGAATCAGGCGACTACGCCTCCGATGGTTTCGGGGTTGAAGGGGTTGACGGTTACGGGGGAAGTGAAGAAGTTCACGCCGGTGACGGATGCGATGTTAAGGAATCCGGCGCCGGGGGATTGGTTGATGATTCGGCGGAATTATCAGGCATGGAGCTATTCGCCGCTGGCCGATATTACTGCCGCCAATGTGAAGGGATTGCAGTTGGCTTGGGTGTGGGCGATGAATGACGGCGGGGCGAGTCAGCCTACGCCGATTGTTCATGACGGGATCATTTATCTCTCGAACACCAGCAATACGGTGCAGGCGCTGGATGGGCGGACGGGGGAGTTGATTTGGGAACACCGGATTGGGCCGGAATCGACTCGGGCGTATGGGGCTACTAGGAGTCTGGCGATTTATGGGGATAAGATTTTTGTGCCGACTACGGACTCGAAGCTGTATGCTTTGGCGGCTCGGACGGGGAAGATTGTTTGGCAGGCGGATGTGGGGGCTCCGGGGAAGGGCTATACGAATTCGGCGGGGCCGCTGGTGGTGAATGGGAAGGTGATCCAGAGCTTGACCGGTTGTTCGCAGTACAAGCCGGAGGGGTGCTACATCAGCGCGTTTGACGCGGAGACGGGGAAGCTGGTTTGGAAGTTCTATACCGTTGCTCGGGAGGGGACGCCCGGTGGGGATACCTGGGGCGCGATGCCCAATTTATTGAGAGCTGGTGGGGATACTTGGATTACGGGTAGTTATGATCCGGAGACGAATACGGCTTTCTGGGGGATTTCGCAGGCGAAGCCGTGGCTGCGGGTGAGCCGTGGTTCGAAGCCGGGGGAGAAGGGGCTTTATACCAATTCGACGGTGGCGCTGGATGCTGACACGGGGAAGCTGAAGTGGCATTTTCAGCATGTCCCGGGGGAGACGTTGGACCTGGACGAGGTGTTTGAACGGGTGCTGGTGGATGACGGCGCGGACCGGTGGCTGTTTACGGCGGGGAAGGCGGGGGTGTTGTGGAAGCTGGACCGGAAGGCGGCGAAGTTTTTGGACTATAAGGAAATGGTCTTTCAGAATGTCTTTGCGCGGATTGACCCGAAGACGGGGGAGCCGACGTATCGGAGCGACATTTTGGAGCAGAAGATTGGGGAGTGGATTCAGGCTTGCCCCAGCACGGAGGGTGGGCACAACTGGCAGCCGATGAGTTATCACCCGGGGTCGGCGCGGCTGATTGTGCCGTTGAGCCAGAGCTGCATGGACATGGCGGGGCGGCAGGTGGAGTTTAAGGAGGGCTCGGGCGGGGGCGCGGCGGACCGGCGGTTTTATGACATGCCGGGGACGAAGGGGCAGATGGGGAAGTTGGCGGCTTATGATGTGCGGACGTTGAAAGAGCTGTGGGCGGTGACGCAGCGGGCTCCGTTTTTGACGGGGGTTTTGTCGACGGCTGGGGATGTGGCTTTTGTGGGGGATTTGGACCGGTATTTCCGGGCGTATGACGTGAAGACGGGGGCGGTGCTGTGGAAGACGCGGTTGGGGACGAGTGTGCAGGGGCACCCGGTTTCGTTTGCGATTGATGGGGTGCAGTATGTGGCGGTGACGACGGGGTTGGGCGGGGGGAGTCCGCGGGATGTGCCGCGGGTGGTGGCGCCGGAGATTCATCATCCGGGGAATGGGAATGCGATTTATGTGTTTCGGTTGCCGTAGGGGGGTAACGCGTCTGGGGACACCCGGCCTGCGCGCTTCGCGCTGCGGCGCGCGGGTGTCCCCGTGGGATGTTCGCTGCGAGAGGGGGTCGAACATCGCTTGTCGGCGAGGGTTGCCGATTCGCTAGTGGGGGAGGTGGGGCTTCAGGTAGCCGTAGGTGAGCGTGCCGGCGAGGGCGCTGAGGATGGCGGCGATCATCACCGTTAGGCCGTTGCCGACGAGGGCGAAGAGTGGGCCGGGGCAGGCGCCGGTGAGGGCCCAGCCGATGCCGAAGAGCGTGCCGCCGAGGGCGTAGCGGATGCCGCGGTCCATGCGTTTGGGCGGGATGACGATGGGTTCGCCCGCGAGGGTTTTGATTTGGTAGCGCTTGATGATTTCCAGTGACAGCATGGCCACGGCGAGGGCGGAGCCGATGATGAAGTACATGCGCGGGGAGTGGAAACGGAACATCTCCTGGATGCGGAACCAGGAGAGGACTTCGGCTTGGGTGAGGGTGATGCCGAAGGCGATGCCTAGGAGGAGGTAGATCATCGTTAGAAAATCCAGGGGAAGAGGACGTGGGTGGCCAGGAGGCCGCCGGCGAAGAAGCCGCAGACGGCGATGAGCGAGGGCAGTTGGCGATCGGCGAGGCCGGCGATGGCGTGGCCGGAGGTGCAGCCGCCGGCGTAGGCGGTGCCGAAGCCGACGAGGAAGCCTCCGACGATGATTGTGAGGAAGCCTTTCGTGGTGGAAAGGGACTGCCAGTTGAAGAGTTCGCGGGGGGCGAGGCCGGTGAGGTCGTGGATGTTGAGGGCGGCGAGGGCCTGGCGGGTGGGCTCGGCGAATTGGATGGTTTGGGGGCCGTTGATTTGCGCGGCGATGGCGCCGCCGATGGCGATACCGAGGATGAAGAGGAGGTTCCAACCGCCGAGTTGGCGCCAGTTGTAGCGGAAGTGTTCGGGGCCGCCGGGGAGGCAGGCGGCGCAGAGGTCGCGGAGGGTGGCGGAGACGCCGAAGAGGCGGTTGCCGGCGAGGAGGAGGGCGGGGACGAAGAGGCCGAGGATGGGGCCGGCGACGTACCAGGGCCAGGGGGCGGAGAGGGGGCCAAGCATGGGAAGTTCACCAGTTTATAACGGCTATAATCGCGGCATGCGGATTTCTGTTTTGGCTGGTTTGGTCGCGCTGTTCTTGCCGGTGTTTGGGCAGTTTGATCTGGTGATCGCCGGGGGGCGGGTGATGGACCCGGAGAGTGGGTTGGACGCGGTGCGGCATGTGGGAATTCGGGATGGGCGGATTGCGGCGATTTCGGTGGGGCCGTTGGCGGGGACTCGAGTCATTGATGCTCGGGGGCTGGTCATTGCGCCGGGGTTTATTGATTTGCATTCGCATGGGACGACGAATGAGTCCAATGTTTTTCAGGCGCATGATGGGGTGACGACGGCGCTGGAATTGGAAG
>JBIKOG010000031.1:0-45613 GCA_044358225.1 Bryobacteraceae bacterium
CGAGCCTTCTTTGCGAATCGACAAAGTGCTGGCAAAGGCCGGCATCGCCGCGTCCACCAGCGACGCCAACCGGCTGGTGAAAGCCGGATCAGTAGAAGTTAACGGCCAGAAAATCACGGAATTTATTACCCTCGCCTTTCCGGGCGAGTATGTGATCCGTGCTGGCAAAAAGTGGAAGAAGGTAACAGGATGATTCGCCCCAAGCGGTACCTGATGAAGCTGGCCGAGCGTGAAGTACAGCTCGGTGATCGTACGCTCATCATGGGCATTATTAACGTCACGCCGGACTCGTTTTCCGACGGTGGACTCACGATGGATCCGGATCGCGCCGCCGCGCGAGCCATTGAATTGGAAGAAGCAGGCGCCGACATTATCGACATTGGCGCCGAATCAACACGCCCCGGTTCCGAGCGTATCTCGGAAGCCGAAGAACTCCGCCGGCTCATCCCGGTTTTGAAGCGTCTCAAGGGCAAACTGAATGTGCCCATCTCGGTCGACACCAGCAAGTCCGGCGTCGCCATCAAGGCCCTCGAAAATGGCGCAGAATTCATCAATGACGCCAGCACGCTGACGTTCGACATGGAACTCGCCAAGGTCGTTGCCGAAGCCAACGCCGGCCTCATCCTGAACCATATGCGCGGCACGCCCGAAACCTGGGCCAAGCTCGGCACCATGGCCTACCCGATGAAGTCGGTGATGGACGATCTCGAAGCCGGCATCAACCGCGCCCGTCGCGCCGGTGTCGAACGCAATCGCATCATCCTCGATCCGGGCCTCGGCTTCGGCAAGCGCGGCGAACAGAACTATGAACTGATCGCCCGCCTCAGCGAAATGGTTGGGCTCGATCTGCCCATCCTTGTCGGCCCCTCCCGCAAGTCGTTCCTCGGCCAGCAGGAAGTGGAAGATGCCGATCGCGCCACCGCCGCCGCCGTCGTCGCCTCGGTCCTCGAAGGCGCCCACATCGTCCGCGTGCACAACGTGGCCGCCATTCGCGCTGTCCTCCAGACCGCCGATGGCATCCTCCGCAGCATCGAACATGAAGTCATGGTGAAGAAGCCGAAGAAGTCCGCCGTCGCCCCCCGCGATGTCGAATTCGGCGACAAGCGCCCGCCCGAAGCGCTGGAAAACCAGCCCCTCCGTCCGCCCCGCGCCATCAAGCCCGGTGGCTCGGAAGTGAAGCCCTTCGACGAACGCCCGCAGCAGCGTCCGGACCGTCCGCCCCGCCGTTTCGATGGCGACGGCCCGCCGCGCCGCTTCGATCGCGACGATCGTCCGCCCCGCCAATATGGCTCCGACGACCGTCCTCCGGGCCCGCCGTATGGTGGTGACGACCGTCCGCCCAAGCGTTTCAGCGGCGGAGCCGATCGGCCCCCGTACCGTGGCGGTGGTGATGACCGTCCCTCCCGTCCGCCCTTCCGTGGCGGGGACGACCGTCCCAGCCGTCCCCCATTCCGTGGTGGCGATGACCGCCCGTCACGCCCTCCGTTCCGTGGCGGCGATGACCGCCCGTCGCGTCCCCCGTTCCGCGGTGGCGACGATCGTCCGTCGCGCCCCCCGTTCCGTAACGACGGCCCGCCCAAGCGCTTCGGCGGCGGCGATGATCGCCCGTCCCGTCCGCCCTTCCGTGGCGGAGACGACCGTCCGTCTCGTCCCCCGTTCCGCGGTGGTGACGATCGGCCCAGCCGTCCTCCCTTCCGTGGTGGTGACGACCGTCCCCCGTTCCGCGGTGGCGACGACCGCCCGCCCTTCAAGAAAACCTACGGCGAAAAGAACGCCGGGGACCGTCCGCCCTTCTTCAAGAAGAGCTTCGGCGCTGGTGGCGATCGGCCGCCCTACAAACCCCCGTTCAAGAAGGACGGCGGCGGCGACTTCAAAAAGCGCAGCCCCATCCGCAGCCCGCGCCCCAAACGCGATAGCTAACCCCTAACCCGCAACGGGGCGGCTATGCCGGTGCCACCGGCTCAGCCGCCCCTAATTCCCCCGCCAGCCACGCCTTTGCCAGCCCCCACTGCCGCATCACCGTCCGTTCCGATACCCCCAGAAACGTCGCCACCTCTCCCACCGTCAGCCCCCCAAAAAAACGCAGCTCCACAATCCGCGCCTGCGATGGCTCCAGTTTCTCCAACGCCGTCAGTGCATCGTCCAGCTTGGCCGCGTCCAACCCGCGGTCAAAAACCGGATAGGCTGACTCTTCAAACGGCTCTGGCCCGTTGCCGCCGCCCCGCTTCCCCGCCGCCCTCTGCCGCGCATGCGCGCTCATCAGCCGCCGCATCACCGTTGCCGTAAATGCAAAAAACTGAACCCGGTCTCGCCAGTCGTTTTTCGGATCCGCCGCCAGCGCCAGAAACGCCTCGTTGATCAGCACCGTCGGCGTTACTGTAACCCCCGGTCGTGATCGCAAATGATGCTTCGCCAGCGAACGCAGCTGGCTGTAGATGGTCTGGAACAATTCGTCGGAAACCGCCGCATCGCCCGATCCCCACGCCCGCAGTAGCGTTGTGATGTCCTCGCTTGCCATGACCAACCTCGCATCATAGCAGATGGCGCCCGGCTACCCTCTGTTTCCAGA
The DNA here is from genome assembly GCA_044358225.1 of Bryobacteraceae bacterium. Lineage (GTDB taxonomy): Bacteria > Acidobacteriota > Terriglobia > Bryobacterales > Bryobacteraceae. Next base: position 2,570 of record JBIKOG010000031.1, read on the forward strand.
AAAGTACCCGGGCGCCGCGGACACCCCTGATTCGTCCTGCTAACGTCCTACTTCGACGACCAGGCCACCGCGCCGTTCGGCCCCAGGATCTGCAACGCGCCGGCGCTATTGATTATCACCTTCGATCCCCGCAACGCCCGCGACGCGCCCTGCGCCGGTTGTTGCCACAATGGCTGATTGGCGCCATTGAACATCGTCAGCTGCGTCCCCGTGAATTGAACCCGCTGCGCATCCTGGTACCGTATCTTCGGATCGTTGCTGACACACCACACAAACTGCTTGGCGTTTGTGTATACGCACAAGTTCCCATCCGTCTGGAACGTGAGGTAGTGGCCGTTCATCGTGTACTGACTCCCGCGGAGTAACTCCTCTCCGACCCGCAACCGCAAGCTGCCACCACCGCCCGCTGGTCACCGCCCCTCAACTGGGCCGGCGGTATCACCTTCAAATCTTCCTGGACCTGCCGCGCACTCTCAATGAATGCGTTGTCGCCCGTTCGCGAAACGTCAAAGGTGCAGTCCTTCAACGCAAGCACTTGGCTAATCCCGGCGTCTTGACACGTCTTCCGTGCCGAATCCACCTTCGCCGGTTCCACTTCCGACGTCTCCGTCGGCTTCGGTGCCGCCGGATGCGGCACGCCAGAATATTTCTCACCCGCCGGGACACGCCACGCCTCGCCGAACGCCGCTAGCGCCGCCTCGTCCGCCGGCACCGGCGTCACCGTCCCGTTCGGCAAAATCATGTCGTTATCCGCCTTACCGTCTCGATTCCCAATCAGCCCGCCCCGGTAGCTGACGCTCGGATTCACTCCCCGGCGCAATCCATAATCCAGGAAGCCCGCGCGCAGAGTCACCAGCATCTCATGCCCTTCGTAGTCCACGAGGATCCCGCCGGGCGCCAACTTCAGGTTCACCCCCGAAGGCAGCGTCGTGTCCTGTGTCGGAATCGGAGTATCCGCCCCATTCACCACCAGCCTGTGTTTCGGCAGCGCATAGAACTCCAGCGTTGCCTTTGCCTTGGCAAAACGCAACGCCACCGCCGCATTGATCGTCACCTTGGGGTTGTTCACCCACGACACTTGCCGGGCCACAACGTCAAAGTTGCCGTCCGTCGACCGGATCCCATAAAAATCACCCACCCCGTGATAGTCGAAGATCAGGCCGTCCGGCGAGCTAATATGCACATCGCCGTGGGAAGAGAGCGACATCGGCCCCGTCGGCGTCGGCGGCGCCATAAAGCTCTCGCCCAACTCCACTCCGGCCAGTAAATTGCCAATACTCAAATCGGTCCCCGCTGCCGACGATACGGTCTTGAAGGAAAGCTCCAGTGCGTTGTTATCCCTCTTCACGCCAAGCTCCACCGTGTACCGCTGCCAGTCTACGTTCGTCGTTGCGAAATTCCTATCCGGCAGAACCGCTTTCGTCACCACATCCACCGCGCGCACCTGAATGACATCCGCCACCGTCGCACTTTCCCGCCCGCGATGATAGAACGAAAACCCGTACTTGTTGTTCACCTTAATATCGGTAACAACCTGCGATAGCGTCCCATCCGTGTTGGCGTTGATCTCGGCAACCTGCGTATAACCCGCCGGCGCGCGAAACACCACCTGCCCGTGCTTCATCCCGCTCGACCAGATTTCGATATGGCTGTCGGTCGTTTTCCAGCCGGGTACTCCGTTCCCCGGGAACTGCTCGGTCGCCCCCGCCCGCACCTTCGGATTGGAAAAATCCCCATTCACAATCTTGGCCTCGCCAATCGAAGCCCCCAAGCTCAAGGTCAACACCAGGCCATCGCCTGGGCGTTGCCTCCTAGTCGCGCCGCGTAGTTCATTTCGTATCCCTCTCTCGTTCTGTCTGGCGCGGGCAAGTACCCGTCGCTCTAGAACCACGCCTGGTTGCAGTGTGGTGCCTCTGTGAGAAATACTAGGAAAACTCCTCTCGCAGGTGACAAGCATTTCGCTTTTCTTTTGCCTCACCCCAAAACCTGACTAGCCCAAACTTCGACTACGTGGAATCAACCCGGCAAACAAGCGAACAATGGCGCCAGGTGTGTGCCCTCTCCTCCCGCCTCCTCGACCTCCCTCGCGCCGATTGGAACGCCCTTCTCGACCAGGAGTGTGGTGACGACGCAGCCCTCCGCGCCCGCGTTCTCGAAATTTGCGCCAACTACTCCGAAGACGATGAACTGCTCGGCGTCCCCGTCTCTTCCCCCCTCCTCTGGGACGATTCCTGCATCGGCCAACGGCTCGGCCCCTGGGAAGTCCTCCGCCTCCTCGGCGAAGGCGGCATGGGCCGCGTCTACCTCGCCCAACGCGCCGACGGCGTCTTCACCCAATTCGCCGCCCTCAAAATTAACCGCGAACACGCCGACCCCGACGCCGTTCGCCGTTTCCACTCCGAGCGCCGCATCCTCGCCATGCTCGAACATCCCGCCATCGCCCGCGCCATCGATGGCGGCGCCACCGAAAGCGGCGCTCTCTATCTCGTCATGGAGTACGTCGAAAACGGCTGCCCCATCGACGAATTCAACCCCTCCGCCCCCGTACGCGACAAGATCCGCCTCTTCCTCCGCGTCGTCGAAGCCGTCGAATCCGCCCACCGCCTCCAGATCGCCCACCGCGATCTAAAACCCTCCAATATCCTCGTCACCCCCGCCGGCCAGCCCAAGGTTCTCGACTTCGGCATCGCCAAACTCATCCAGCCCGAAGCCCCCGCCGCCGACCAGACCGACGTCGCCAATTCCGCCCTCACCCCCACCTACGCCAGCCCCGAGCAACTGCTCCGCGAACCCGCCACCCTGCTCAGCGACATCTACTCCCTCGGCGCCGTGCTCTACAAAATGCTCGCTGCCCGCCCGCCCCACGAGCTCACCGGCCTCAACCTCATCCAGACTGTCCGCAAAGTTACCGAATCCGAGCCCGACCCTCCGTCTACATTCGTCCCCGGCATCGGCGCCGATCTCGACGCCATCATCGGCAAAGCCCTCGCCCGCGATCCCGCCCGCCGCTACGCCTCCGCCAGCGATCTTGCCGCCGACCTCCGCTGCTACCTCGATGGCTTTCCCGTTGCCGCCCGCAAAGGCGCCCACTGGTACCGCGTCTCCCGCTTCGTCCGCCGCCATCGCGGCGCCACGCTGGCTGCCGCCCTCTGCCTCACTCTCCTCGGCGCCGCCGGCCTCAAAACCACCCGCGACTGGCAACTCGCCCGCCAGCGCTACGAACAACTCCGCAAAACCGCCCCCGCCGTCATCGCCGACTACAAAAGCCAGTTGACCCGTCTCACCGGCAACACCTCCCTGCTCAATCAGATCGCCTCCGACGAAAAGAAATACCTCGACGGCATCTACGCCGATGCCTCCAAAGACCCCGCTCTCCGCCGTGAACTCGCCAATCGCTATCTCGCCCTCGCCGGCCATCAAACCGCCCGGATCGAAGCCCATGCAAGCCTCCTCAAAGCGGCGGGACTCTGGCGTGAAACCGTGCGGGACAACGGGGCCGATGCTGATCGCCTCCAACTCGCCATCTCCCTCCGCCGCCTCGGCTGGAGCGCCAACAACATGGGGCAATTTCAAGAAGCACGCCGCGTGCTCGACGAAGCCCTGCCCCTCCTCAACATCCTCGCTGGCACCCCCACCCGCCAGCCCGCTGAAGAAGAGAGCGTCAAGCTCTACTTCGAATTCTCCCGCCTCGCCGCCGCCGCCGGCGATGGCGCCAAGGCCATCGAATTCGCTCAAAAAGCCGTCGAAGTCCACGAAAAACTGCCCGAAAATACCTTCTCCCGCAGTGGTGTCGCCTTCACCCGGCTCCAATTCGCCGACATCATCGAAACCTATGCCTCCGGCAATCCCCAACTTGCTGATGTCGCCCTCACCCAAACCCGCCTCGCTGTCCGCGCCGTTCGCCAAGCCCCGCCCTGCCTCGATCTCCCCTGCCGCGAAGCCAAGGCCGCCATTCTCACCCGCGCGCCCATCGTGCTCATCCACCGCCATCTGGTACCCGAAGCCCTCGCCCTCCGCGACGGCGTCGATCTCGCCGAAGAAATCCTCGCCGAAGATCCCGGTAACAGCAGCGCCCTGTTAAGCCTCCGCTTTGGCCTTCGCTACCTCGGTTGGCTGCTCGATGATGTCGGCCGTCTGGATGAGTCCCTCCGCGTCCTCCGCCGTCACCTCGCGGTGTCCGTCCTGTCCGATCGCTACCCCGGCCCCACCGAAGGCCGCCTCGCCGAGGCCATGGCCTGCAATGGCCTCGGCCGCCTCCTCATGCGCATGAACCGGCTCCAGGAAGCCCAGGGCTACTTCGACCGCCAGGCCGAAATCGTCGCCCATCCGCCCAACGAAAACGTCTACTGGTTCGTGCGCCAAGCCGAGGCCTATCAGGATCTCGGTCGCCTGCGTCTGCGCATGGGCCAGCGCGAAGCCGCCCACGCCGAATTCGCCAAGGCCGCCAGCGCCGCCGCCACCTTCCTCGGTAAAACCGGCAGCGCCCGCGCCAAGGCCATCCAGGCCGAACTGCACTACTACTACGGGGACTCCCTCCTCGCTACCGACAAACCCGCCGGATGCACTCTCTTGCGGCGCAGCATCAACCAGTACGACGAACTCGCCAGCGCCGCCGGCGGCCCAAGTATGGAGTGGAAGGGATTCTACGATTTAGCTGTCAAAGCCCACCGCAAGTGCGGTCCCGTCTCGTAGCCGCTAATGCGCCCCGCTCACCTGCACAAACCCCGGCAATAACTGCTTCGCCACCCGCCCGGCCGCCAGATCTTCCCGCGTCGCCAGCGTCGCCGGCAAGTCCTGCCGCCCCGCCACCGTCTCCCCGCTCAACTTCTTCGTAATCGCCTTCACCGAGTCATACCCCATCCGGAACGGATCCTGCAGCACCAGCGAATCAATCCAGCCCTCTTTCAAATCCGCAATCAACGCATCCGATGCATCAAACCCAACCAGCTTAATCTTCTTGTTCCCCCGGCTCTTCAACGCCTGCACCGCCCCCGACAAGCTCGATTCGTTGTCCGCAAACAACCCCGCCAAATCCGGATGCGCCGTCATCATGTTCTCCGTCACCGCCATTGCCTTCGCCCTGTCCGCCATGCCGAACTGCAACCCCACCATCTCAATCCCCGGGAACTTCGCCTTCAGCTCTTCCAGGAACCCATCCTCCCGCTCCATCGTCGACGCACTGCCCGCCATAAACCCAATCACGCCCACCTTCCCCTTCCCGCCCAGCACCTCCCCAATCCGGCGCGCCGCCATCCGCCCGCCCTCCCGGTTATCGGTGGCAATGTAGCTCACCCGCTTCGCCGTGTCCACGTCGGAATCGTAGATCACCGTCGGTATGCCAGCCGCGGATGCGCGATCCACAATGTTGACGAGCGCTTTCCTATCCACCGGTGCCAGCGCGATCCCCGCCAGCTTCCGGTTCACCATGGATTCAATAATGTCCTGCTGCCGCTTGGCGTCAATTTCCAGCGCGGGCGCGTTCCATTCCACCGAATAGCCGGCCTCCGTCGCGGCCTTCTCCGCCCCTGCCTTCACCGTCAGCCAGAAGATGTGGTTGGCGCCTTTGGGCACCACGCCGATCACTTTGTTGTCCGTCTTTTGGCAAGCGGAAAGAAGAAGGAGCGGAAGCAACAGGGCCGGAGCGAATCGCATGGTAGGTTTATTCTATATGGCGTTTGTGAAGGCCGCGTCGCTGGCCAAGTTGACCCCCGGGGCGCTGCTCGAATTCCGCAACGGCGAGCAGCAGTTCGCCCTCTGCAACGTGGCGGGAGAAATCCACGTCCTTGAAAACCACTGCCCCCACCGCGGTGGCCCGTTGGCCCAAGGCGCCCTCCACGGCAATATGGTCGTGTGCCCTTGGCACGCCTGGGAGTTCGATTGCACCACCGGAGCCTGCGACTTCAACCCGGAGATCGTCGTCCGCCGCTACCCGGTGAAAGTGGAAGGCGACGACGTTCTGGTCGACGTCGACGCGACCCTCTAAGTGCCCGAACTACCCGAAGTCGAAACCATCGTCCGCGCCTTGGCCCCAAGAATCACAGGCCGCAAAGTGCTGTCGGCGGAGTTCTTTGCGCCCAGAGTCATGCGCGGTGCCCCGGAGCCGGACCTCGCCGGCCACACAGTGCAAGCGGTCACCCGCCACGGCAAACACATCCTCCTGAAATTCGACCACGGCACCCTGGCCATCCACTTAGGGATGACCGGAAAACTGCTGATCGATGGCGACCCGACGGCCTACCTCCGCGCCGAGTTCGTCCTCACCGGCTGCCGGCTGTTATTCGACGATATCCGCCAATTCGGCCGTATGGCGTGGAGCCAGACGCTGCCCGAAAACGTAGCCCGTCTAGGCCCCGACCCCTTGGAAATAACCGCCCAAGACTTCGCCGCCCGTCTCCAGGAAAAGCGAGGCCGCATCAAATCCGTGCTCCTCAACCAAACCTTCGTTCGGGGCTTAGGAAACATCTACGTCGACGAAGCCCTCCACCGCGCCGGCATCCACCCACTAGCCGAAGGCATCACCAAAAAGCGCGCCCAAACCCTCCACAAAGAGATCGTAGAGATCCTGGAGCAAGCCATAGCAAGCGGCGGGTCATCGATCTCTGACTATGTGGATACAGAAGGCCGCAAGGGATCCTTCCAGGACAGCCACCGGGTGTACGGCAGGGAAGGGGAGCCGTGCCGGGCGTGCGGAACCGAAATCCAGCGCATCGTGGTGACCCAAAGAGGAACCCATTTCTGTCCAAAGTGCCAGCGAGTGTGACAGCGGGTCTCCGCCTTGGTATACTAAAAGTTCTCGGGCCACCCTAGCTCAGTTGGTAGAGCACCTGATTCGTAATCAGGATGTCGCGAGTTCGACTCTCGCGGGTGGCTCCAGATAAAATTCAAGTGCAATCGGCCCGCCTCTGGCGGGTCTTGCTGTTTTTTGCGATTACGTGGACACCACGGGTCGTAGGTCGATTGATCGCCGCTCGGAATCCGCAAAGACGTTGTCTTGGTAGACTCACGCTGTGGCATGCCTCGGAGTGCTCTTCGCGATTGAACCTGACGAGGCATTACGCCTGCTTGCGGCCACATCAGATGATGAGGTCCGTACGATTGTGCAGGATGAAATCGAGGAACGTTGGGATGAGGCTTGGCTCGTTGAATTGGACAACGCCTGGGACGCCATTCATCGCTGCCTATCAGATGGCACACTGAGCGAGCACGGTTCACGCCGCCCGAGTCGCCTCGCAGTTCTTGGTGGCCGTCGACTCCACAAGGAAGCGGACTACATCATTTCCCTAGTGACTCCCGAAGAAGCCAAGGCAGTGGCTTCGGACATCGCCGCGATCGACGAAGCGTGGCTCCACGCAAGATACGATGCGATCGACGCGAACGACTACGGATATCCGAAGTCCGCCGAGGACTTTGACTACACATGGGAGTACTTTCAATCGCTGCCGCAGTTCTTCAAGCGGGCCGGTGACGCTGGGCGCTACGTGATCTTTACGGTCGACCAATAGTCATTGTGTACGCAATCGCGGCTGGCCATGCAGACCGCTAAAGTCGGAATTCGAGAGTTTCGGGAGCATTTGGCTGGCTATCTGGAGTCCAAAACGCCTGTGGCAATCACGCGTCACGGAGCAACGATCGGGATCTGCGTCCCAACCAAACCGCACCCCAGTCACGCTGATCTCGAAGCCCTGCGCGTTGCCGGTGAACGGATGCAGGAGTTGATTGCGGCATCGGGAACCTCGGAAGACGAAATCGTGGCCGACTTCAAAGGAGTGCGGCGCGAGCGCCGGACGCCGAAGGGCTAGCGATTCTGGTGCTCGATGCGAATATTCTGATTCGCGCCGTGCTGGGCTCGCGTGTGCTCGGCTTGTTACGCACGTACGCTCGGCATGTGGAGTTCATCTCCCCTGACGTGGCGTTCCAGGAAGCGCGCGAGCATCTCCCCGAAATCTTGGCTGCGCGGAAGATTCCAGCGGCTCCGGCGATGGAAACGCTGGATCAGCTTGTACGGTTAGTGCAAACGGTTGAAGTCGAACCCTACGCGTCCTTCGAACCTGTCGCCCGCGAGCGAATCGACAGACGTGACGAAAACGACTGGCCCATCCTGGCCGCCGCCCTTGCCTTCGGCTGCGGTGTGCAATCTGGACGACAGATCGGGTGGCACTATTCCTGGCAACGGCTGTGGATCCAGAAGCGTAATGCGCCAGGAAATCGATTCCGGCGAGTGGAATCGCTACTGGTCAGTCTGTGGTTGCAATGTCCGGTTTGCAAAGTTCCTTCGGCGTGCGGGGGGTGAAAACGCACCCGCCAATACGCCCGCCCGTATCGCCGCAACCTCTCAGAGGGTGCCCTAACGCTCGCTGCATGCCGCAACGCGGTCCATAGCATGAAGGCCGGAGCCGTTAAGGGATTCGCATTCACGACGCTGTGGCGATGGTCGGCGTCTCGCCGCCGGAACAGAGAAATGGACGGCTTAAAAATCGCGGTAGTACGTGAACATTGCATACATCTCGCTGCCCCCAAAAGTGCCGAACATCACAATACCCCATCCGCCCCACTTTCCCCTTGAACAATCGCCCCGCCAGGACTACAATCCAATCGGAATAGAGCCCCGTGACCCACGCAAAATGGACAATCGATCCGAGAGGTTCAATTGGCGGCCACCTGTCGTCACGACTCCAATAAAATCCGGCGGTAGCCGGGCAGCCTCCGCCGCGGGAGGTGAGTATGTCTGTATTTCCGGCATCGCGCGCAACGCTCCTCCTCGGCGTCATGTGCTTAGCCGTATCCCGGCTTCCCGCGCAAACCGCGGATGAATTCTTCAACGGCGATTCGCTCCAGCAAATCCGTCTGACGATGCTTCCCGCGGACTGGCAATCGCTCCATGAAAAGTACCTCGAAGACACCTTCTACCCCTGCTCCTTCGCCTGGAATGGCTACGAACTCCCCAAAATTGGGATTCGTTCCCGCGGCACCCAAAGCCGCTCTCCCATCAAACCCAGCATCGGCCTCGATTTCAGTAAGTACTCCTCCTCTCAACGCTTCGCCGGCTTGAAAACCGTCGTCCTGCGCAATCTCAATCAGGACGCTTCGATGATGCATGAACGCCTCGCCGAAGCCCTCTTCGCCCGGCTCGGTCTGCCTCACTCCCGGGAAGCCTACGCCCGCCTGTTCGTCAATGACGAATACGTCGGCGTCTACCTGATGGTCGAACCGGTCGATGCCCGGTTTACCAGGGTGAAATTTGGCGACGACACCGGCTACCTCTACGACATGCAAAACCTCGATTTTGCCTATCATTTCGAGTACCTCGGGCCCGATCCCGCCCTCTACGTCCCCGCGATCTTCGACCCCAAGACCAACACCGCCTCACCTGACGCCGCCGGCATCGTGGAGATGATCCGTCAAATCAATGAAGTCCATGACAACGATTTCCACGAGGTCGCCGCCCGCCACTTCGATCTCCACGCCGCCATCGCCCACGCCGCCGCCGAGACCGCCGTCTCCAACTGGGACGGCGTCCTTGGCATCCACGGCATGCGTAACTTCTATCTCTATCGCTGGGGCCCCAGCCGGCGCGCCTTGTTCCTCGGCTGGGATATGGACGGCGCCTTCGCCGACATCAATTGGCCGGTGTTCGAAAATGCCAAAACAAATGTTCTCTTCCGCCGGATGCTCCAGGTGCCGGAACTCCGGCGACGCTATCTGGAGACCCTCGACGATGCAGCCCACGCAATGGCCGATGGCAACTGGCTGGCCATCGAAATCTACAAGAACTACAGTCTCATCCGGCAGGCTGTCTACGACGACCCCGTCCGCTTGTGCCGCACCGGCGAAGGAATCGGGCGATGCTCGACGGAGATGTTCGAAGCCGACGTGCGCCATCTCCTCGATTTCGCTGCCCTCCGCCCGTCGTACATCTGGAACGTTCTAAAAACCGAATTCAGTCACGACCTCGCCGCACCCGATCTCCGGCCCGGTGCCACCTCCACTCTCGCCAGCGATCTTGCCACCCTGGCCCCCGGCAGTCTGGCCTACCTCCGCACGCCCATCAACGTTGCCAGCGCTTATGGCGCCCCTCGCCTGCCCCTACCCGCCGAACTGGGCGGTGTTTCCATTGAGATCGGGGGCGGTCTCGCCAAGCTCATCGAGGTCTGTCCCGACGGCGTCACCTTCGTCGTGCCCGACTCTCTCCCATGCGGGCCGCAGTCTCTCCGGGTCATCCAGAATGGCCGCACCAGCAACGTCATCACCGCCGCCCTTCGCCCTACCGCTACCGTGATCTTTGCTGCAACGCATGCGGACAACACGGTGATCGCCCCGCAATCACCGGCCACCGAAGGCGAAGTCATTGTCCTCTACGCCACCGGTGTCTGGACGGGGCCGACGCCAACTCTCGCAGTCACCATCAACGGCAACGCCGCGCCCATCCTCTGGGCCGGAGCCGCCCCAGGCTTCGCGGGCTTGCAGCAGTTGATTATCCAAGTACCCGGCAATTTGGGCGACGCCGGCACCGCCAAGCTCCTCGTGCTCATCGATGCGGAAACGGGCAAGCCCTTCTCCCTGCCCGTCCGCCATTAGGAGGGATCGTGCTCCGGCTCACCATCGCTGTCTTCTGCTTCACGCTGACAACCACCCCCGCCGCCGAACTGTATTGGGGGCCCTATCTGCAGGACGTCCGCCCCGGCCGCGCCACCGTTCTCTGGACCACAACGGGCTGGGCCGCCTCCGGCGCCGTCCGCTATTTCTCTTCCGCCGGGCCGATCGATGTCCCCTCCACCGCAGCGGCGCTCCCCGCCACCGTTACCGGGCTTGAGCAGGACATCTGGTTGCACCGCGCTCAGTTGGTCGCACTGGAACCGGCCACCACCTACCGCTATGTCGTCCGGCTCGATGGCGCCACCGTCGCCGAAGATCCAACGCAGCGCTTCACCACCGCGGGTCCGGCGCCATTTCGTTTTCTGGCCGTCGGCGACACTGGCGATAACGGATCCGGACAACGGCAACTCGCGCAAACCCTCTTGCGCGAATCCGCCGCCTTCCTGCTTCATACCGGTGACATTGCCTACTGGGATGGCACGTTCGATCAGTTCCGGCAGGCGTATTTCGGCATCTACGATACTCTGCTCAGGCGCATGGCCGTCTTCCCCACACTCGGCAATCACGACGCGCTGGCCGATGCACTCGCCTACCGCACTTTGTTCGCGCCGCCCCAGGATGGCGTGCCCCTCTCCGCCCGAAATCGCTACTACTCGTTTAACTGGGCCAATGCCCATTTCACGGTTCTCGATTCCAATCAGCCCCTAACTCCCAATAGCCCCATGCTCGCCTGGCTGGAACAGGACCTGCGCGAAACCAAACAAACATGGCGCATTGTGGCGATCCATCACCCGCCCTTCCCTTCAACCCCCTATAAACGCGATGACCCGATCTGCAAGGAGGTGCTCAACCTCCTGGCCCCGGTGTTTGAGCGCTACGGGGTCCATCTGGTGCTCTCGGGCCATGAACACATCTACCAGCGCACCCAGCCCCGCCGCGATGGCGACTGGATGCCGCAGGGCCCCGGAGCGGTCTACATCACCACCGGCGGTGGTGGATCCCAGTTTTATGAGGCTGGCGCCGAACCGTTTCTTTCCGCTTCGGCAAGCGGCCCCCACTTCCTCCGTATCACGATCACCGAGTCCACTCTCCAAGGTGAAGCCGTCAACCTGGCCGGGGAGCCGTTCGACCAGTGGCAGCTCAGCGCCGCGCCCCAACTCGTGCCCGACGCCGTCCGCGATGCCGCTTCGTTCGGAAAGCAACTTGCCCCCGGTGGCCTCGTGTCCATTCTCGGCTGGAACCTCGACAACGCAACCGTGCGTGATGCCAACCGCTCCTGGCCGGTGCTCTACTCCGGGAGGACGCAGTTGAACGCGCAGGTGCCCTTCGAAACGCAGGACCGCGCTACCCTTGCTATCACCTCCCGGCACGGGGCAGCCACCTCCACTGTGCCAGTAGGAATCTCCGCCCCCAACATCTTCCTGATCGCCGACGCGGGCCGCCAAACGGCCGCCGCCATACACCTCGATGGGCGCCTGGTGTCGAAACGCAATCCCGCCTCGCCCGGCGAATGGATCAGTGTCTACGCCACCGGCCTTGGCCGCGTGAACGGCCAGATTGCCACCGGCGCTCCGGCGCCCGTCACGCCGCTGTTGGAAACGCTCTCCCCCGTGCAAGCCCACTTGGATGGCAGAGCCATGGACGTCTCCGCCGCCTGTCTCGCGCCCGGTTTCGTCGGACTCTACCAGATCAACATCCGCGTCCCCGGTGGACTGACCCCGGGGACCTATCCGCTCCAACTCCTTACCGGCGGCCAGCCCGGCAACCTCGCCATGCTCGACATCGGTGCCCCCTGAACGTTCCGGCCGTAGTCCCTCGCTCCAGCGAAAACGCGAAAACCCCCTTCATTCTATTTCTTGGCAACTTGATGTAATAAGAGTGTAAGGGCCTATTCCGTCGCCAAATAGAATTGGATTTTTCCTCGAAGTGCCCACCTCCGCCCAGTGGCAAATCCCCTCCGACGCTCGAAAAAACGCTCCGCCCTGCCCGCCGCCTGCCCGCTTTCCGCAACGGAATCTACCCCACCGTCGGCGCCTACGCCCTCTACGACGAACTCATCTACACCTCCATGACCTTCGATTACCGGCGCAACGACGTCTACCGCGCCGCCATCGATCAGCTCGCCCCCGGCCTCTCCGTCGTCGATATCGGCACCGGCAAGGACCTCGTCCTCACCCGCATGTGCCTCGACGCCGGCGCCGGCCACATCTACGCCATCGAACGCGACCGCCGCGCCTTCGAACTCGCCAGCGCCCTCCTCCAATCCCTCCCCAACTCCGGCCGCGTCACTCCCATCCACAGCGACTCCGCCACCGTCCAACTCCCCGAACCCGTCGACCTCTGCGTCTCCGAACTCTTCGGCGTCATCGGTGGCTGCGAAGGTGCCGCCGTCATTCTCAACGCCGCCCGCCGCCAGTTATTGAAGCCCGGCGCACGCATGATCCCCTCACGCTGTCTCACCCAAACCGCCGCCGTCGAACTCCCCCTCGATGTCGCCCAATCCCCGGCTGTAGCGAAACCAGCTGGTCCTACGCCCGCCGCATCTTCCAGTGCTACGGCCGCCCCTTCGACCTCCGCATCTGCATCCGCAACGTCCCCCGCCAAAACCTCCTCTCCGCCCCCGCTGTCTGAGAAGATCTCGATAGCACCGCCCCCTTCCCCACCCACTCCACCCGCGAACTCACCCTCGCCTTCCCCCGCCCCGGCCGCTTCGATGGCCTCCTCGCCTCGCTCCGCGTCTTCCGCAGCCCCGCCCACGAACTCGTCACCTTCGATGACAACCAGTCCAACTGGCTTCCTCTCTTCCTCCCCTTCTCCTCCTCTTCCCCGAGTCCGGCATCAACGTCATCAAAGACCGCCCGCCCCGCAACCCCTGGACTGTTCTGCGCCGGAAACTCAGCGAATGGAAGTACCCGTCGTCATCTGCACTTGCAACGGCGCCGCCCGCCTCCCTGCGGTCTTCGCCCGGCTCCAAGCCCAGCAAGGCGTCGAATCCCTCGCCTGGGAAGTCGTCGTCGTCGACAATAACTCCACCGACTCCACCCCCTCCCTCGTCCGCCAATACCAACAATCCTGGCCCGCCCTCCGCCTCGAAAGCGAGCCGCAACAAGGTCTCGCCCACGCCCGCTCCCCGCCAACTCGACCCCGCCCGTCTCCGCCTCCCTGCCGGCGCCGGCCTCGCCGGCGAAGACTACGAATCCCTCCTTCACCTCCACCACCACGGCTGGGAGATCTGGTTCACCCCCGCTCTCCAAATCGATCACGCCATCCCCGGCCTCGTCGCCGAAGAGTACGCAACTGGGACCTCCGTCGCTGGCGCTCCCGCCGCTCCTGGATGGCTCTCTATCCCGCCTCGTTCCAATCCCACGCTGGCCAACCCCTCCACCGCCGCTCCTGGGCCATGTTCCACAATGGCGCCCTATCAACTCGCCCGCTACCCCCGCCTCATCAACAACCGTCTCCACGGCCATATCCTCGCCCTGCTCATGGACATCCCCCACGTCCTGCTCCCCGGAAACTATCACAAGATCGAAGCCTTCTCCGCTGCCTGGACCGCCGCTATACCACCCGGCACGTTCTGTGCCGATGGCTCCCAAATCCCCGCCGCGCTTGACTGAAAACGCTCTCCAATCAATGTCCGTTCTCGCATCCGTCATCATTCCGAATTGTCGGCCGGAATCGCTCGCCAACTGTCTCCAAGGCCTCCGCGCCAGCAGCCTGCCTGCCAGCCAGTTCGAGATCATCGTTGTCGATGACGGCAGCCCCGAACCACTGGAGCCCATCGCCCTCCGCTTCGGCGCGCGCTCCCTCCGCCAGCCCAATAGCGTCCCCGATCCCGCCTGGCTCCCCACTCTCCTCGCCGTCCACCCTGCCGATGTCCTCTACGGCCACGTTGCCAACGGCCTGCCCCAAAACCCCTGCGCCGAAGCCAGCCAGCAACTCCTTCACTGCATCTACAGACTATCTGTCCCGCCACCCCCGCGGGGTCAACGAAGCTGCCTTCTCCCCCTTCGCCACCACCAACAACCTCGCCCTCTCCCGCGCCCGGTTTCACCGGGCCGGCGGTTTCAACACGGCCTTCCGCCTCGCCGCCGCCGAGGACCGCGAGTTCTGCGCCCGCTGGCTCCGGCAAGGCTGGCATCTGCGTTCGGTTCCTGACGCCACCGTCCACCACTTCCACGACCTCACGCTTGCCGGCTTCTGCCGTCAGCACCAGCCCTACGGCCGCGGCTCCCAACAGGTCCGCGGCGAACGCGCCCTCCCCGGCCAGGGCGGCCAGAAAATCGAGCCGTTCGCCGTCTACTCCTCCCTCATCGCCATCTCGCAGGCTGCCATGGCTACCGGTGTTCTCCGTCAGATGTTCGTCCCAAAAACTCCCGCAATACATTCCGCGTAATCCCCGAAACCGCCTCATCCACAAACAGCGCCGCCACCCACGTTATCGACCCCACCGAAAACACCGCCCCGCCCCGCTCCCGCTCGTGCAGCACAATCTCCGATCCCCCTTCGTCCGGGTTCTCCCCCTTCGCCAGCAGCACCGTGTTCGCCGGCGAATGCGCGCTGCGCTTGTCCGTCTCGTGCCCCGACGCGCCCCCCGGAATCCGCTCGTGAAGCGTCTCCTTCCCAAACAAATCCCCGTCCTGCAACCCCGTCCCCGCAAACACCCAATGCCCCGCATCCACCACGCGATACGGCGCCGCCGTCATGATCCCCGTCTCCGTGCAAACCACCCCCAACAGGTTCGCCTCGGACTCCAGCGTCCGGTGCATCCGGCTGTCGTAGACCACCGTCCCATCCGCTGACTTCCCGCCCATTTCCCCGTGCTCACTCTCCAAATGCGACAGGCACCGCATCGTCCCATCCGCCCCAAATACAACCTCGCAATTCAACCCATTCCCGCCCAGGTACAGCAGCCGCCCGCCCCGTTCAAACACCCAGCTCTTCACCGCAAAATACATCTCCCGGCTCCAATACTCCGGATGCACCGCGATGATCAAAACCTTGTAGGAATCCAACGGCAACAGCCCATCGTGCAGATGCCCCTCGCCGTACAAATCGTAGTCGAACCCCTCCCGCTCCAGCCACCCGTACAGCCGCCACTCGCCCGGCGTCTGCCCGCACTGCACCCGCCCCTGCACCGGGTCGGTGATCTTCGGGTCGTCGAACATGTGGTTGTTCGGCTCCGGCCGGTCGAACGATAACGGCGAATACTCCTCGTCCTTCGGCCGCCACGTGCCGAACGGAAGTACGTTGTGATACCGGTCCAAGTCCTGCCGCGCGTTCACCACCGGCGTCGCCGGCAACCGGTCGGCATTCACGTAATTACTCCGCCCGCCAAAGTTGTTGTACGCGTTCCAAGTGTTCGTCGACGCCAACACCGCGATCGACGCTTTCGGCGCCCGCGGCGCCACCACCCACGGAAACGAAAACGCCCGCCCCGATGGTGTCCGGGCCCACAAATAATACAGCCCGCTCCGCTCCGGAGCCACAATCGTCGGCGGCGCCGGATACCCGTCGCTGTTCCACTTCACCCCCGTTTGCGTGAAGTCGCCATCCGGCAAAATCTGCCGGTTCGCCTGCGGCCCATGCTCGTCCAGCCACCCGATCATCGCCACGTATTCTTTCGTCAACCCATACCGCCACAACGTCAGCTGATACTGTTCCACCGCATGCATCCGGAACTCGGACGTCTCCCCGCTCCGTACCCATTTGGGCCACATATAGCCCAACAATCCATCGGCCAACAACCGCAACTGCACCGGCGTGTCGCCAATCTCCACCGTCGACGCCTTCGCCCCAAATCCCGGCTTCGCCAGCGTCACGCGGTAGCGCCCAGCGGGCAGGTCGCCCCGGATCGCTCCCCGCGGCGACGACCGCAGCACCGTCACCGCGCCATCGGCCAGCGCTTCAAATTCCGCCATCACATCCGGAATGGCCAAGTACATTTCGTCACTAACGTAGGCAAGTAGGCGCATGGTAAGATTTGATCCGAATTATGCCATGAAACTCTTCGCCGAACTGAACCGCGAACAAATCCGCGCCCTCGCCCCGGACTCCCTCATCGTCCTCCCCATCGGAGCCACTGAACAGCACGGTCCCCATCTGGCCACCGGCATGGACTTCATCACCGTCGAGTGGATCGCCCGTCGCGCCGCCGAACTGGCCGGGGCCCACATCCCCATCGTCGTCGCCCCCACGCTCCCCTTCGGCTCCTCCCACCACCACTTCGTCTTCGGCGGCACGCTCTCGCTCTCCACCAAGACCTACTACCTCGTTCTCTACGAGCTCGTCGAATCCCTCGTCCGCGACGGCTTCCAGCGCATCTTCCTGCTGAACGGCCACGGCGGCAACGCCGAGCTCATGCAGCTCGCCGTCCGCGACATCGTCCTCGAACACCCCGTCCGCGCCGCCGCCGGCTCGTACTGGAACATCGCCTGGGACGCGCTCATCGACGCCGACGCCCATCGCGACCGCCGCCTCCCCGGCCACGCCGGCGATTTCGAGTCATCCCTGATGCTCGCCCTCCATCCCGAACTCGTCGCCGCCGATCGTCCCCACCGCCCGCCCAGCGGCGATACCGATCCCCACTCCGCCCGCTCCACCTTCCGCGACGAACAGCACGGCGCCTGGAAGAAGATCGACGGCTACACCGACAGCCCGGCCGCCGCCGACGCCGCCCGCGGCCGCGAACATCTCGACGTCATCGTCCGCGCCGTCGCCGACACCTGGGTCCGCTACTACAACAGCTGACCGGGGGACATGGCGGCGCCATTCCGCCCCATCCCCCGCCAACCACCCCCACTCCCGCCAACCACCCCCACTCCCGCCAACCACCCCGGGGACATGCCGGGCAAAACCCCCGACAAAGTTCGGCCCATAACCCAACAGCAGGAGTGTCCCCAAGACGCGACGCACTCCGCAGAAGGCAGAAGGCAGAAGGCAGAAGGCAGAATGCAGAAGCCAGAAGGAAAAGCCCCCTACCTCCCCAACGCCCGCCCATGATCCCGCGTAAAATGCCGCCGGATCCCATACAAAGCCAACCCCGCCGTAGCCAAATACACCAAGCTCGTATAAGCCATCAGCCGCCCCACGCCAATCGTATCCCGCGCCATCCCGCCCAAAAACGGCGCAAACCCCGAAACGGTCGCCCCAATCACATTCAACACCCCAATCGCCGATGCCCGCTGCGAAGCCGGCACCACATCAAACGCCGCCGGCGCCTGATTACTCGAAATAAACCCCGCAAAGAATCCAAAACAAATCGCCGCAATCCGCGTCGCCGCCAGTGTCGACCCGCCCCCCACCAGATAAATCCACGGCGCCCCCGCCAACAACGCAATCAACAGCAACCAGAACCGCGCCGAGTTCACTCGAGAGTAATATTTGTCCCCCGCAAAGCCCCCTAAAACCAGCCCCACCACCGTCCCCAACTGCGGATACACGCTCGCCTCAAACGCCGCCCGCGCCAACCCAATCCCGAACTTGTCAAACAGAAAAGTAGGCAGCCACGAATACACCAGAAACAGCCCAAACGTCGCCACCGAAACCACAATCGTAATGATCCGCAACGACGGAATCCGGAACAGCCCCGCGAAGCTGGAAAAGGTCGCCCCCTCCCCCGCCGTCACCCCATGAAAATGCTCCGGAACCGACGACAAAAATCGCCACAACGGAATCGCAAACACCAACCCCATCCCGCCCAGAATCCAGAACGACGCCCGCCAGTGAAACCGCTCCGCAATGAACCCGCTCAACGATCCGCCAATCGCCACGCCCGCCATCTGGCTGCTCGCAAAAATCGCCACCGCCCGCGACCGCGTCGAAGGCCCGTGCGCATTGGCCATCAGCGCGTAAGCCGCCGGCATGAAGAACGATTCCGAAATCCCCAACAGCCCCCGGCACACCAGCAGCATCGTCCCATTCACCGCAAAGCCCGAGAGCACCGTAATCGCGCTCCACAACGCCAAACTCCCCGCCACCAGCATCGTCCGCGGCCACCGGTCCCCCGCAATCCCCGCGAAGGGCGAACACGCCCCATACACCCACAAAAACAGCGCGCCGTTCAGCCCCAGCACCGTGTTGCTGAAGCCAAACTCCTTCTGCAACGCCGGGAACAGCGTGTACACCACCTGCCGGTCGGCGTGGTTCAGCACGTAGGCAACCCACAGGAACGCAATCAGAATCCACTCCGGTCCGATCGTCGCCCGCTTGGTCATCTGGAGAATGTACCAGTTTCGCGTTCTATGATGTACAACATGGTCGACATCCATAGCCACTTCTGGGAGTACCCCAAACACTTCTCCGACGATTTCAAACGCCAGGCCGCCCGCGCCCGCGGCGACGTCGAGGTGGATCTCACCGTGCGCTGGGACGAGTACCAGGCCACCGCCGCCGGCTGCGAAAAAACCGTCGTCTTCGGCGGCAAAGCCAAGCTCTCCGGCCTCTGGGTGCCGGACCGTGAAGTCGCCGCCTACGTCGCCACCCACCCCGATCGCCTCGTCGGCTTCCTCTCCCTCGACCCCACCCAGCCCGGCTGGCACGACGAACTCATCGAAGGCCACCAGGACCTCAAACTGAAGGGCATCAAGCTCCTCTCCATGTACGCCGGCTTCTTCCCCAACGACCGCCGCTTCGACTATCTGTGGGAATACGCCACCCGCCACGGCCTCCCCGTTCTCCTCCACACCGGCACAACATTCGTCGCCCAGGCCCCGCTCGAATGCACCCTCCCGCGCCACCTCGATGACGTCGCCACCCGCTTCCCGGACGTGAAGATCATCCTCGCCCATTTAAGCCATCCCTACGAAGGCGAAAGCGTCGTCACCATCCGCAAACACCCCAACGTCTACGCCGATTGCTCCGCCCTCCACTACCGTCCCTACCAGCTCTACAACTCGCTGATGCTCGTCCAGGAATACGGCGTGTGGGACAAAGTGCTGTTCGGAACCGACTACCCCTTCACTACCGTCCAGGCCAGTCTCGACGGCATGCGCGGCCTGAACAACATGCTCGAAGGCACCAAGCTCCCCCGCCTCAACATGGAAAAAATGGAGCGCATGTTCGCCCGCGACACGCTCGCCCTCCTCGGCATCGACGCCTGACCCATGCCGCGGCTCATCCACAACTACGCCGATATCGACTTCGCCCGCCCCGGCAAACATCACTACCAAATCGCCTTCCACCTCGATGGCTCCTGGGGCTACTCGCTCGTCCCGCTCACCGTCATCAACGGCCACCGCGGCCCCAATCCCAACGGCGTCCTCTGCTTCGGCGGCACCCACGGCAACGAATACGAAGGCCAGGTCGCCCTCAAACGCCTCTGCCACGACCTCGACCCAGCGCAACTGTCAGGCCGCATCATCCTCATGCCCCAACTTAGCGAAAGCGCCTGCGTCGCCAACCAGCGCACCTCCCCGCTCGATGGCGTCAACATGAACCGCGCCTTCCCCGGCAACCCCCGCGGCACCCTCTCCGCCCGCATCGCCCACTTCGTCAAAACGCAAGTCTTCCCCCAGGGCCGCGTCGTGCTCGATATCCACTCCGGCGGCATGGAAGGCGCCTTCCCCTACTGCACCTCCTTCCACCCCATTACCGACCCCGCCCAGCGCGCCGAAATCGCCACCGTCTCCCGCCTCTTCGATACCGGCTTCGCGCTCATCTACTCGAGCACCATGGCCTCCGGCCTCCTCACCGATGAAGCCGAAGCCGAAGGCAAAATCGCCATCGGCAGCGAACTCGGCGCCGGCGCCTCCACCGATCGCCACGGCGTCCGCCACGCCTACGAAGGCGTCAAAAACGTCCTCCGCCACTACGGCCTGCTCGACGAACCCGTCGTGCCAATCCGCCCCCCCGGCGCCGAGCCAACCCGCCTCATCCGCGCCGACAAACTCGACGCCTACATCCCCGCCCCCGCCGATGGCATATGGGAACCCGTCGTCGCTCCCGGCCAAGCCGTCGAAGCGGGCGAACTCCTCGGCCGCCTCCACGATTTTTCGGACCACTCAAGCGTGCCCATCGACATCCACGCCCCGCGCACCGGCTGGGTCGCCATGCTGCATTTGAGCGCCCGCCCCCGCCGGGGCCAGACGCTGTTCGTCATCGCCGAATCCGTGGATTGGAGCGAACTCATCCCGTGAAAATCACTAACGTCGAACTCTTCGTCCTGAAAGCCGAAGGCCTCTACAACAACCCAGAAGGCGCCGAAGAACCGCTCGGCCCCACCTACATGGGTATCGTCAAGGTCTCGACGGACGCCGGCATCTGCGGCTACTCCGACATGGAGACCTCCGCCCCCGTCGCCCGTGCCTGCATCGATTCGCCCAAGTGGAGCGACGCCGAAGGCATGGAGTTCATGGACGGCCTGAAGTCGCTGCTCCTCGGCCAGAACCCGCTCGAAGTCGAACGCCTCTGGTACCGCATGTACCGCGGGACAATTTACTTCGGCCGCCGCGGCGCCGCTCTGCAAGCCATCTCCGCCATCGATATCGCCCTCTGGGATATTTGCGGCAAAGCCTATGGCCAGCCCATCCACATCCTGCTCGGCGGCAAGTGGCGCGACAAAGTCCGCGCGTATGCCAGCACTCTCTTCCGTCCCACGCCGGAGGCCATGCGCGAAGCCGTGAAGGGCTACATCGACCAAGGCTTCACCGCCGTCAAGTTCGGCTGGGGCGTCTTCGGCAAGGATCGCTGGCTCGACGTCCAACTCGTCGAAGCCGCCCGCGAAGCCCTCGGCCCCCGCCGCGACCTCATGGTCGATACCGGCTGGTTCGTCGAGCGCACCGCCAAAGAAGCCATTCAGGTCGTCCGCTCCATCGAACAATTCGAGCCCTTCTTCGTCGAAGAACTGCTCCATCCCGAAGACTACGACGGCTACCGCCGCGTCGCGGAAGCCACCGATGTTCGCATCGCCTGCGGCGAACAGGAAGCCACCGACTGGGGCTTCCAGCAGTTAATCGAGCGCGGCGGCATCGACGTCCTGCAACCCGATCTCACCCGCTGCGGCGGCTTCACCGTAGCCCGCAAAATCGTCCACATGGCCGAACGTGCCAACCGCCTCGTCATCCCCCACTCCTGGTCCAGCGACCTGCTCACCGCCGCCTCGCTCCACCTCACCGCCTTCCAGCGCCGCGCGGAATTCGTGGAGTTCAATACCTCCCAAGGCACCCTAAGCCGCCAACTCGTCAAGGAGCCTCTCCGCATGGAAGACGGCTATCTAAGAGTGCCCGACGCCCCCGGCCTCGGCGTCGAAGTCGACGAAGCCACCATCGCCCGCTACCGCATCGCCTAGAAGCCGAAACCCCGCCAAAATTAGGGACAGTCACCGCAATTACCAATTTTGCCTTACCCCAAATACCCGTAAAACGTTTGCAGCGAGGCCAAGCCCCGCGCTCTGGGCCAAGACAATGTCACGCTGCCGGCAGCCTACTTCTCAAAGCCCCGCAGGTATGGCGTCGTGTCCGGTGGCCGAGACCCGGTGCTGAACTGCGGCCCGCGCGTCGAGCGGTAACGCATGTTCAAGACGGGCGTCTCGAGGCGGCGCCCCACGGCGGAGTAACGGCCATTCTCCCAGTTGGATTCCATGTAGTGGTTCGTGATCCCGGTTGACAGCAGCAGCCGTTCCGCATGGAAAGGCTCCTTCCCGGTCACCATCATTTCGGTAATCCAGTGGGGCTGCGCATTGGAGGCATGATATTGCGCAAACGGACCGGGCCAGCCAAGCATCGAAATGACTGTCGGTTCTTTCTGTCCCTCGATTTCCCCGGCGTAGGTCCAGCCCACACCGCGGCCCGAAATCACCGCCGCTTTCGTCCCATCGTTGTACTCGATGAGGCACGCATTCGCCTGGGCGCTCTCCTGCAAGCTGCCCGGCTTCATCTGGAAATTCGCCGCCACCGCATTCAGCAACTTGCCCACCCAAGGATTCCGTTCAACCCACTTCCACACTTCCGGGCCCCGGATGGACTGCACCGTCTTGACGCCTGTCTCGCCGCCCTTACGCCGCTCCACGAAGGCCTGCAGCACGTCAATGCAATGGAAGATGGCTCCCTCATCGGACGCGCCTCCAAGCACGATGGAATTCCGAATCGGCGTATCAATCGCAATCTCAATCTCGGGCTTGCGGAAGTAGACCGGTATGGAGGAACCGCCGGTCAATGGAAAGCCCAACTCACGAGACTTGTCGAACATCCACTTGGCGTCGTCCCAATTGTAGGAGAGGTGCTTGTCGTTAAACACCGGCACCGCGCGCTTGCTCTGCTCGAAAACCCGGATCACCTGCTGATACATCCACCACCGCGGCAACAGCCAATGGCCCTTGAGATCGGTTGGATAATTCCCATGTTCTCCGACGATCACAACCCCATCCACCGCAAGCTCTTTCCCGCCCAGGGTGACCGCCTCGCCCACTGTCTTGTAGATGGGAATGTTTTTCGCTTTGCACACCTTCTGGCCCAGTCCGCTGGTGTCGAGCTGATGAATGTACACCGAAACAACTTCGACCCTCGGTGCCATGTGGGCGCCCTGCCACCAATAGCCGTCCATCAGCTTGCAGATGATCCAGTCCGCATGGGATCCCGGTCCACCCCAAAAGCTGACGCAACAGGCGATCCGCGGCCGTCTCTGCGGAGTCTGCGCAACCGCACCGGCCACGCTGCCCATCAAACCCGTCATGGCGGCCACGCCGGTTGCTCCCAGCATTTCACGTCGGGTGGCGAGAGGGTTCTTCGTAGGTTGATCGTCGGTCATGCGAGGGCTCCTTGTGCTGCTATCTCCCGGGCAACAGCCGTTGCGAAATCGGCTCCCAGGAATAGCTCCTATTGAATCATGAGCCCCCTACCGCAGCCGCCGCGGATAAATCCCCTCATGCAAATCCCGCGCCGCATTCACCATCTCCGGATACGGCGTGTCCACAACATTCACAAACCCAATGTTGTAATTCTCCCCATCCCGCGGCCGCCCCGTGATCGCCTGGTCCGTATATTGAAACCAGTGCGCCCCCACAAAGTTCGGATGGTCCGCCACGCTCTGCAAATACCGCGTCAACGCCGCCGCCCGCTCCGCCTGCGACCCCGTCGCCTGCAACCCCGTGTGAAACATCCCCCGATCCAGCGCGCCGAAATGGAACTCGCCGATAATCGCCGGCCTGTCCAAATGCCCCAGAAACGCCCAATTCGCCGGAGCCAGCGCCGGCTGATAGCTATTAAAACTCAACACATCCGTCATCTCCGCCGCCCCCGCAATCACATCCGGATTGTTCACATGAAACCGGCATCCCAGGTACAAATGGTCCCCATCAATCCGCCGCATCTGCTCCCGAATCACCCGGAAATACTCCCGCGCAAACGCCGTCGTTAACATCGCCAAATCCGCCCGCATCCCGGCGGTGACAGTCGCCGGCGCCGTCAACGCATTCCAATCGGCAAACTGCGTCCCCCACGCCGCATTCAAATTCCCAATCGCCCCATACCGCGCCACCAGCAACGCCCCCAACGCCCGCCGCGCTGCCGACGTCACCATCGATTGCCCCAGCGCCCCCAACGCCACCCCATACCGCGCCCGGTCGCTCCCCGTCCCGCCCCAGTTCAACTCGTTATCCACGAAATGCCCCAAACACCACGGATCCCCCACCGCCGGCGTCAACACCGGCAACAACCGCGCATACACATCGGTCGCAAACCGCGCGTCAAATGGGTCCGGCAGCCGGTCCGTACCCTGTCCCGCGTTCGGTACAGTGTTGTAGCTGCCAAACAGCGTTGTCGTCGTCACATACGCCACCCCGCGCCGGTGCAGCCCCGTGTCGGACCAGTTGCCAATCGTGTTGAACCCCCACGCCGGCAGCCGCGCCAGCGCCGTCGCCCGCCAGTCCTCCACGTAACCCGCCCCATACTTGCGCTCCAAATTGGCGGCCTGAAAGTTGTACGTAGTCCCGCTCGCAATCGGCCCCTGCACCGCCGTCGCCGTCCCGTAGTGCCGCGCCAACGGATCCCCCGCCTCCGGTAGCCAGTTGAACATCGCCTCCCGCCTCGTCGTAAACGTCGTCTGCGCCAGCGCCACCGAATTGAACCCCGTCGAAAAAAACAGCCACCCATCCGGGTCCACCAGCCACCACCGGCCCTCGTGCTTGGCCGCACGGAAATACCCCGTCCCCTCCAATCGCGGCCCGGCGGCAAAGCCCCCATAAACGGACCGCCCGCCAAACGTCCCCACGCTCGCCAAAAACTCCTCCTCCTCCGCGCGTCGCGTTGCGAACTCATCCACGCTCGTCAATTTCCCCGGCCAAGCCCCCTGGGCGAACTGCCCAAACTCGTCCACAATGCCCTCCAGCGGAAACCCCGGCCGCAGCCGCACGTTGTCCACAATCAACGTAAACGTCTCCGCCGGCGAACCCAGGAAAATCTGCATCTGCGCAACATTCGCCAGGTTCAAAACATGCGTGCCATTGCTACCCAAGTTCCGCGCCCCCGGCCACGTCGGCAGCCCGCGCATCCCAAAACTCATCGGGTCCCTGCTCGCCAACGGAAATATGAAAGTCGCCGTCGCCCCCGCCTCCAGCGTCCCCGTCCCCGTGCGCGAAGTGCCCACGCCGTCGGGCCGGTAGTCGTCATCCACACGCACGCTGAACCGCACCGGCGCCGTCCCCGGGTTCGTCACGTCATAGGCAATCTCGCCATAGGCCCGCATATCCCACGGCCCCGCCGGCCGCAGAAACAGCGCCGGAAACGCCACCCGGCTGAACTCAATCTCCAGCGCCCGCCCGCCATGCGTCACGCCCCGCTCCGTCACCCGCGCCTTCGTGTCCCGCGGCACAACGACGCTCATCTCCTCGTCCGTCTCAAAGGAGTTCAGAAGCAGTTCCTGGGCCGGCGCAAGCCCGCCCGCCAGCAGCACACTCGCGATCAATCGCAACATAGCAGTCTCCAGTCTATCGGCTCCGATCGGGCTTGTTCTTGGCACCCCCGCTACGCGGGTAGCTCGGCTGTAAGGACACGACGCGTGACATTCAGCGCACCCGTTAACCGGTGTGATATACTGCCGCCACTGTAGGTAACGATTGGGTGTTTTAGAGCGAGTAAGTACGGTCATCGGCGACCGTCATTTTGTAGTGTGGCAGGGAAACTGGTCAACCTACACCACTAATGTGTTCGAATCTCAAATTCAGGTATCAGAAACGGAGTGACGCCATGAAGCTTCTCGTCCCGGTTTTGGCTGGTCTATTTTGGTTGGCCGGATTGCCATCCGCCGCCCAGGAATTGCGAGGGACTGTTCGTGGAACAGTTACCGATGCGAGCGGAGGCAGCGTTGCCGCCGCAAAAATCACCCTTCGCAATGTCAACACGAACGTCAGCGTCGAGCGCGATACCAACGCGAACGGCTCCTATCTGTTTGAATTCGTCAGCCCCGGCTCCTATACGGTCGGCGTCACTAAGCCCGGATTCCGCGGCTTTGTTCAGGAAAACGTCCTTGTGCAGACCCGCTCAGACATCACTGTTGACGCCAGACTCGCGGTCGGTGCCGTGAGTGAGACCATCCGCGTGGAGGAGGCGCCGGTATCGGTCCAGTTCAACAAGACGACCATGGAAACCACTCTCGACACGAAGATGTCGAACTCCCTCCCGATCATCCACCGCAACCCATTCCTGCTGCTCGCGCTCGACCCGCAGGTCACCTTCACATCAACCTCGCAGGAACAGAGCCCCTTCCACCACTGGGCCGGGTCCCGTCTCGATGTCGGCGGCGGAACGCAACTCAAGAACGACATTCTCGTCGACGGCTCGCCCAACAGCTGGGGCCCGAAAACAAACTACGTGCCCCCCATGGATTCGGTCTCCGAGCTCAATGTCCAGCAAAACGCCACCGACGCGGAGTTCGGACACTCGGCCGGCGGAATCATCTCCCTGCAAATGAAGTCAGGCTCCAATGAACGCCACGGCACCGTGTACTACTTCGGCCGCAACCCCAAGCTGAACGCCCGTCCGGATTCCACAACTCCCACACCGTCACTCGTCCGCCACAATGTTTGGGGTGGCACGTTTGGCAGCCCCATCGTCAAAAACAAGGTCTTCAACTACATCGCCTACGAAGGCCAGAACCTGCGTGAACCCGTCAACCTGATCAAAACGCTGCCCACCGAACTGGAACGCCGCGGCGATTTTTCGCAGTCGCTCTTCTTCAACAACGGACAGACTGGCCTGCGCCCCATATTTGACCCCTGGACGACTCAAACCAATGGCGCCGTGGTCACTCGTACGCCCTATCCGAATAACGTGATCCCGCAGTCGGCGATCGATCCCGTGTCGGCGAGGTTCATGCGCGATATCTGGCAGCCAAACGGGCCCGGCGACGATCCCACCCGCGTCAACAATTACCGCCTCACTTTTGCTCGCGTTTACGACTACTACAACTGGTCCAACCGTACCGACTGGAACATCAACGAACGCTGGAAGGTGTTCGGCCGCTTCTCGCGCTATCACACCAACGTTGCTTCGCCTAACCCGGCAGGCACTGCGGCCGGATCCACTGGCGGTTCCGAGCGCAACTCCCTCACTGCGCAGGGTGACGCCGTGTGGACCATGAACGCCAACACTGTCTTTAACTTTCGTGGCTCTTACAACAAACCTGTCGACCGCTTCATCGATCCTGAAGCGGAGATCAAGTCCTTCGGGGACTTCTTCCCCAGTAACCCTTCCTTTTTCGATAGCTACGCAAAGTCGCTCCCGGTTCTTTACTATCCCGGCCTGAATCTGGGCGGCACCTTTGGCCGCGGCAGTTACTGGTATTCCGCGCCGGACTTCTGGAACTTCCAGAGCAAGATGGCAAAACAGTCCGGACGTCATAGCTGGAAAATCGGCGGTGAGTTCCGCCGGTACCGCGGCAACTCCTCGTTGCCTCAGCCCCTGCAATTCACCTTCCCGGCCGCTAACACCGCCAATACTTACGTCAACCCCAATCTGCGCTTGAGTGGACACGAATGGGCCACGTTTCTCGTAGGCGCCATCGGCGATAACTCTCGTGCTCGCAATACCCCGTTGCTCGCTGCGCGAAACGTCTTCTATGGCGGGTACATCCAGGATGACTTTAAACTCAGCCAGAACTTTACCCTCAACATCGGCTTGCGTTGGGAGTACGACACGCCCATCGTCGACAAGGAAGGCCGCTTCTCGCGTACCCTCGATCTGACCAATCCAATCCCTGAGTTTCAGGGCGCGAACACCCCCCAACTTGGGCAACAAGTGATGGCCATCCGCCGTACCGCGCCACAACTGAACGGCGCCTGGATCCACACTTCCGGAAAAAACGATGGACCCTATTCCGTCAGCAAGGCTACATTCCTCCCCCGTTTTGGCCTCGCCTGGCGCCTCTCGGATCGAATGTCGCTCCGTGCCGGTTACGCCCGTTACGCCATCATGCCTTCGGTCGATATTGAAGGCGGCATCAACCTCAACGACGTCGTCCCCTACCCCGGCTATCAGCAGGACTCCTTCCCGCTTCCCACCGTCGCCGGCGTTCCCGCCGCGCGGCTTTCCAATCCGTGGCCGTCGAACAATCCGCTCACTCCGCCCATCGCCCGGTCGCTCGGCCGCTATACCGAACTCGGCTCCACCGCCCAATCCATCATCTTCAATCAGGCACTCGGAACCGCATTCAACGACCGGTTCAGCTTTAGCCTGCAGCGTCAATTGCCCGGCCAGATCCTCGTCGACGCCACCTACTTCATGAGCTACGGTTTCAATCATCGCTATCAGAAGCAGTTGAACAACGTCGATCCCCGCTTTGCCTGGGAAAATCGCGGCGCCGTCAACGCACAGGTCGCCAATCCGTTCTTTAACGTCCTGCCCTTTGAGAAGTTCCCTGGCGGCCTCCGCAACGTCCGCAACGTCTCGGTGAACGACATGCTGCGGCCCTATCCCCAGTACAACCAGATCACCGAGTGGTTTGCCGAGGGCGTCCATCGTTCCTACCGGTCGATTCAGTTCAAAGCCCAGCGCCCGTTTGTGAACGGCTTCAACTTCCTGCTCGGCTACAACTACAACAACTCCCGCAACGACGAATACTACGATGGCTTGGACACCTTCCTCGATAACTTCACGATGCAGGATTCCCCCAATCCCCGTCACAAGTTCAACATCGGCGGTATCTATGAGGTGCCCCTTGGAAAGGGTCGTAAGTTCCTCTCGGGCTCCAGTCGCGCGCTGAACGCCGTCGTTGGCGGATGGGCCTTCAGTGGAATCTACCAACAGGTGAGCGGTGAGTTCCTTCGTCTGCCTGGCGCTCTCGTGAGCGGCAATCCGAAGATCGACAATCCGACGCGGGACAAGTGGTTCGATACCTCCAAAGTCACCCGCCTGCCGGACTTCACCCGCCGGGCGAATCCGCTGCAGTTTGACGGCTTCACCGGACCGGGCGTTATCTCACTCGACCTCACGCTCGGAAAGGAGTTCCAGTTCAAGGAACGCTACACGTTCGAACTCAAACTCGAGTCCTACAACATGCCGAACAATTTCAACGGAGCGAACCCCCAGTTGAACCCCGACAGTTCGCTCTTCGGCCGCGTCACCGGCCAGCGCAATACCTACTTCGGCCGGCAATTCCAATACACCGGGCGCATTCGCTTCTAGCGGGGCGCGCACCGCATCAGTATGCCTTGCGGGGGGGACGTCCAAGCCCCCCGGCAACGGAACGAAGCAATTCGGCGATGCCGGGCGGCATCGGACGTGCGCCCAATCAGGCCCGCGCATACGAACACCCCGCCAACTGCACCACCCATGCTATAACTCAGCGATGCGAATCACGCGCATCGAAACCATCCCCGTCCAGGTCCCCATCCGCCCCGAACTGGTCATCCGCGGCAGCCTCGGCGTCCACGCCTCCTCCCCCTTCGTCCTCCTCAAAATCCACACGGACGAAGGAATCACCGGCCTCGGCGAAGTCTCCTGCACCCCTGTCTGGAGCGGCGAAGACGCCATCACCGCCACCCACATCATTCGCGACTTCCTCGCCCCCGCCCTCACCGGCGAAAACCCCTGCGACATCGAACGCCTCACCGCCAAAATGCGCCGCACCGTCTTCGGCCATCCCTTCACCAAATCCGGCATCGAAATCGCCCTCTGGGACATCCTCGGCAAAGTAGCCGGCCTCCCCATCTACCGCCTCCTCGGCGGCGCTGTTCGCGACACCGTCCCCGTGAAAATGTCCGTCTCCGGCGCCGAGCCCGCCCGCGCCGCGGAGATCGCCGAATGGGCCCTCGCCCAAGGCTTGAAAACCCTAAAAGTAAAAACCGGCATCACCCCCGAAAGCGATATCGCCCGCGTCAAAGCCGTCCGTGCCGCCATCGGCCCGGCCACCCACCTGGGCGTCGACGCCAACGGCGGCTGGACCGTCCGCGTCGCCATCGACGTCATCCGCAAACTCGCCGCCAGCTGCGATATCTACTTCGCCGAACAGCCCGTCGCCGCGCTCGACATGCAGTGGCTCGTCGACGTCCGCCGCAACGTCCCCGTCCCCGTCATGGCCGACGAAAGTTGCAACACGCCCCATGACGCCATGGCCCTCGTCCGCGCCGGCGCCGCCGACATTCTCTCCGTCTACGTCGGCAAGGGCGGCGGTATCGGCCCGGCGCGCAAAATGGCCGCCATCGCCGAAGCCGCCGGCCTCACCTGCACGGTGGGAAGTAATCTCGAACTCGGCATCGCCAGCGCCGCCATGACCCATCTCGCCACCGCCACCACCGGCATCGGCGCCGAAGAGTTCCCCTGCGATATCCTCGGCCCCCTCGCCTACGAACACGATCTCCTCGCCGTCCCAATGGAGTTCCGCAATGGCGCCATGCGCGCCCCCAGCGGCCCCGGCCTCGGCGTCGAACTCAACGACGAAATGGTCGCCCGTTACCGAGTCGATTAACCATGGAACGCATCCCCCTCCAGAAGCTCTGCTACGAGTTCAACCGCCACGACATCCCGCGCGCCCAAGTCGCCCCCGGCGCCCGCCTCATTGTCGAATCCCAGGACGCCTTCTCCGGGCAGATCCGCACGGAAGCGGACCGCCGCGACAAAGCAGCGATGCCGTATTCCAACCCCACCACCGGGCCCATCTACGTCGAAGGCGCCGAAAAAGGCGACGCCCTCGCCGTCACCATCCACGCCATCCGCCCCACGAACGGCACCTGCTACACCCGCACGTCGGACCCAAAGATGCTCGCCGAATGGCTCGGTACGGACTGTCCCCACGGCACCCACATCTGCCCCATCTCAGACGACGTCATCCACTGGAGCGACACCGTCAAAATCCCCTACCGCCCCATGCTCGGCTGTATCGGCACCGCGCCCGACTGGGGCGTGCCGACCACCAACCCCGCCGGCCCCCACGGCGGCAACATGGACATAGTGGAGGTGGCCCCCGGCAGCACGCTCTACCTGCCCGTCTACGTCCCCGGCGCCCTGCTCTACCTGGGCGACGCCCACGCCGCCATGGGCCATGGCGAGCTCTCCGCCTCGGGCCTGGAGATGCCGGCCGAAACCGAAATCACCGTCGACCTTCGCAAAGGCTGGACCATCCCCGGCCCGCGTATCGAATCGGAAACCGAACTCGTCTGCATCTCCTCCGCCACCCCGCTAGAACGCGGCATCGCCCAAGCCTACGCCTGGCTGATCCTCTGGATGGAAGCCGACTACGGCTGGGACCGCTGGAAAGCGTATGACCTGCTGACCCACGCCGGCCAGATCTCCGTCGGCTACTACAGCAGCGGCGCCGTCGCCGCAAAGATCGCGAAGCGGTATCTATGACACCAACCGGACCGGCGTGACGCCATTCCAGCCCCGGCGACCCATCCGCGCCCAGACCCTGCCACCTTCCCCGTCTCAACACACCACGAAGCAGCACCAACAAACACCGACGTTAAAGGCTGACTATGCGGCAAATTGACGAGTTACCGCTCAGCCCATCATAAAATTGGGCACGCCGACACACCAGGAGTGCTGGTTGGCGCTTCCTAGTATAAGGCTTGTGGTTTGCAGACCTTAATCGATGGCTGATGGGTCTCCCTCGGTATCGAGTAAATTCCAGTCGTTCACGCCATTCGACTATCTCATCTACGCGCAAGCCGTGTGCGGGATCTCGCAACCGTATCGGGCGAGATCGCGGCACGAAGCCGAATATGATCTAGACTTTGTACCCCTCGAACGACTCTTCGAGAGTCGCGTAGAGGAATAACCGGCGCTGCGGAAAATCGTTAATCCCATGCTGAGCAGCCGTACTCGCAGCGACTCTGTCTAGCCAAGCCTTCATGTCTGTTGGGTTCTCGGCGGACCCTATATAGAAGGCAACAGGTTCTTTCCACCAGTCATCTCCCTTCAAGAACCATCCAATCGCAGACTTCGCAGCTGTACCGCTCGGATCAGCATGCAGTTGTTTACCAGCAAGGTACTCCTGGAACGATAGATGGGAGAACAAAATAGATCCTCCGGCGCGGATCAGGACGCCATCTTGCAATATTTCTTCAAGTAAGGCCTGCGCTTCTGGTACGAACGAAGGCAGCGTAGAAGAAACCGCCGTCTGAAACATATAGTCGGTCGCATCGCGATTCCTGCCGTGGTGCAACTGCATCGCGAAACGGGATAGTACGGTTGCCTTTACCGCCGGGCCATATTGGCTGCCGCGATGCAATTGTTTCACGACGTCCCATCCCCCGGTGAGCAATTCCACAAAGATTCGGTAAAGGCGGGTCTTGGTCGCAGGGAGAGCTTGTACTTGTCGGAAGAGCGCCAACATCAACGTCCCAAGTAACGGGATGCGTATCAGGTGCTCGAGGTTCGGCGACTTCGCGAGTTGTGCCCGGAATGAATCCGCTTCTGCTTTCTCGGTGCTCCATCTATCGATGAGCGTTGACGCTTGCTCTTCGGTGAATTGCGTTAGGTGCAAACGTGGCAGCCACCCCAACCACGGGCCGCGGACGTAATCCCTTGTTGTGATGACAATTTGCCAGTGAGGGTGCCGCTCTATCGCAGTCTTGCAGAGTTGTGCGATGTGCACTTGCCGCGCATAGTTGGGGATCTCGTCGAGCCCGTCCAGGTAGATACGGATGCGGCGAGCGGTGTTGACCGTTGGGCCGTCGAGTTTTCGCAGTGCCGGTGGAAGAAATGCCTCTTCAAATGAGTGCAGTGGTTGGTGAGCGTGTTCATAGAGCCTGACGTACACCGGAAAGATGTGAGAGGGGTTTTCTGTGAGGCGTTGGGCGTCCCTGAGGGTGTGCCACTTGCAGAACCATGTTTTGCCGTAACCCGCCGGGGCGCTTATCAACAGGGATGTCGTGACCTCATCCAGTAGCGTCGATGCCGCACTTGTCGATGTCTTGGGCTCCGTTCGGTGTATTACAGCGGGAAGTGCACGCCAGAGGTCTTCGCAGTGACAGTATTCCTTGAACGATGCACTGTTTAGGACCTGCGTACACGTTGCGTTCGATGCTGGCTGGAACGACTCCGCAAGCTTGATGGCTTGCTTGAACCGGCCTTTTGCCTGCGCAATTGTCGCTGTGACCTTCTCCAATTTCAAGACCTCATCGCCGACCAAAGAAAGTCGGAGGCTGACATCTCTCTTGCGAAGCTGAGGCTGTAACTCAATCCCAGTCCTCTGGCCGAGTTGTCTGTAGGCTTCATTCCATCGGGCTCCAACCCTCTGTGCGAGGAGCTCAGCGGCATCGCTGGCCGTCCGATAGTCCGTCTCCGCTAGTTCGTCGGGTGCCCATTGCGTAGCTGCCGCAAGAATGTCCTTCCACGTTCTCAAGGTTGCGCGAACCGCTTTGAGGTCACCCAGGTCGACTGGCCACTGGAGCGTGTTGCCGAGTGTCGGCAAATCCGAAAGGTGAAAAGTGGCGAGTTGGACTGCGAGTGTCGGTTGTACGTACTTAGATTCGATGCTCTGTTTCGCGCCCCCAACGCCTTGCTGGCCTAACAATGTTGAGAGTGCCGTGTCGCTGCCGATATCGGTTGTCAGAGAGGCGAGGTATTGCGTCAGGACACCAGTCTCGAATCGTAGGAAATCCGGCCAATGATCCGCGAAGAGGTCGAATAGGGGTTTTCCACAGAAGAACGTGACTTGGCCAGCACGATCTTGGAGCTGCTGCTGGATAGACTCGATCGCCGTCGTCGTGCTTGTGCGCGGGGAAATAACATACACGCGTGAAACCCTGTCGCTTGCCCCCGTTTGTTGGTTGGGATAAGGCTCCCGTAACGCCATTTGGGCCTGATTGAGAACCGTCATCGCACTACTTGATGAGCTAGTATCACCTGAAATCCGGTCGTTCTTGACCACGCATGCTGTTAGCTCAGTCTCGCCAAGCTGACCTTTGCCAAAGAAAACTATGTCTTTGCCGCGCTCGTTGGCTCCGTGTGTGATGAGAACACGGCTGAACTTCATCCGCTCGAATAACTCTTTCAGGACTTCGCGGAGATGGGCCTCGTCACGAAACTCATTAGCGAATTGAATGAGCTCGGGTGTCTCGCCGAATGCGGAAACGTTGCGTTCTTTGGCAGGCATAGGGCAGTAAGGGTGATTCCATGGTAACGGAAGCCGGATGTTGAGAATGGACTCGATGCGCTTTGCGCGAGCTGCCCCAGTATGGCTACCGAGAAAGACGCCGAGGTGTTCCGATAGCGGAGTTAACGAATCGTGCTCTGAAAAAAGCCAGTGAGTTGTTCATCCCGCGAACCAAAAGCGCTGTCCCGAACTGACATCGCCGCCCAGTGTTCACCCGAACCGTCACACCGGCAATTCGACTTCGATCTCGCGAGTCTCTGCCGTCGGCGACCTCTCCGCCCGCAGCACTTCCCAATAAACTTGGATCGCCTCAGTGGCGCGCGACGTCAGCTCGTCGACGGAACTGCCGGTCACGAGGATCGACGGAAGCTCAGGAACATAGCCACTGAATCCGGTAGGGCCACTCTCCATCACTAACGAATACTTGCGAGTCACGTGTTGTCTTCCTCAATACCAGTTTGCCTCAAAATCGCGCGGTACGTGCCCGGACGGACATCGTCCCCGAGCCTGCCCGACACCACGGTAATCCGTCCATCGGGGCTCCGGAAAACACGGTGGTCGCCCGTGGTTCGCACAAGCCGCCAACCGGCTCCCTCGATTTTCCGAATGACCTCCCGAACCTTGAGCGGCACAAAATCAGTCTATCGGATGACGCATCGCGTCTGCCCAAGCGCCGGCGATGCTGCGTGATTTGACTCCGAACCGCGTACTGAGTCAGCAGGCACTTGGAATCGATCCGGTCTAAAGTTTGTGGTTGAGCTAACCTCTTCCCGCCACAATCACCCCGGAGGTAACGACCGCCGTCCGAGTGTTCCGCTAATCCCGGAATTCGCCCGCACCCAGCAAATTCGCTTCCCCATCACGTCAAAGAACTCGCAGCGCAACTGCCCTTTACAGGGGTCCGCAGGATTGGGGGCACTTCCCGGAATCTACCTCCCCCTTGCGTCCACTGCGCAAAGATACAATACTGTGATACAGAAATGAGATTCGCGTGGGATCCGGCCAAAGCCAGGAAAAACCAAAGCAACCACGGCGTCTCCTTCACAACCGCAACAGAGATATTCGATGATCCCAACCATGTGGTCGGCGAAAACTACTTCATGGAAGAATCGGGCGAGCAGCGATTCCAGATCATCGGAATGACCCGGAAACTGCTTCTGCTGCTGGTTGTATTTGTCGAGCCCGGCTCGGACGTGATCCGCATCGTTTCGGCCCGAAAGGCGGTTGATTATGAAGAAAGCATCTACCACGACCAATTCCGTTAAGAAGCTGAAGATCAGCGAAGCGACAAAACAAACGTACCGGAAACGGGACCGGGCACTCGACAAGGATGCGGACGCTCCGCAGTTGCCCCCAAGCTACTGGGCCGGCGCGTCCATCGGCAAGTACTACCGGCCCTTGAAAACACAAATCTCGCTTCGCATTGACAACGAAGTGTTGGATTGGCTCAAGTCGAAGGGCGAAGGACATTTGACCCGGATCAACGAGATTCTACGGGAGCGGATGGCCAGCGAGCGCTGAAGTCATTGATAGCTAAGCAAACCCCATGACCCCCACCCGCATCCAACAAGTCGACGTCATCCCCATCCGCGCCCCCCGCAAAGAAGCCGTCCGCTCCGGCCTCAACATAGCCGACCCCGTCACCGCCTCCGAATTCGGCATCATCCGCATCCGCACCGCCAACGGCGCCGAAGGCCTCGGCGAAATCTCCATCACCTTCCCCCGCATCGGCTTCTCCCTCTGCCACGCCGCCCAGCGCATGCTCGCCCCCGCGATCACCGGCATGGACTCGCTCGCCATCCCCGCCGTCCTCGCCGAAATCGACCGCGTCCTCGGCGGTGAACTCAGCGCCCCCTACCTCCGCGCCGCCTTCGAAATGGCCCTGCTCGACCTCACCGGCAAACACTTCGGCCTCCCCGTCTGGGCCCTCCTCGGCGGCCGCATGCGCCAGCGCGCCCCCCTCGCCTGGGGCATCTATCAGAAGTCGCCGGAAGAGATGGCGGCCGACGCCGTCGCCGGTCTCGCCGCCGGCTTCCACGCCATCAAGCTCAAGGTCGGCCGCAAACTCGAAGACGATCTCGCCGCCGTAACCGCGGTCGCCAACGCCGTGCCCATCCCCCTCCGCCTCGACGCCAACATGGCCTGGCCTAACGTGCCCGAAGCCGCCCGCGCCATGCGCGCCCTCGCCGCCGTTGCCCGCGTCGAATGGTTCGAACAGCCCCTCGCCAAACGCAACCTCGAAGGCCTCCGCGCCCTCCGCCACCAGACCGGCCTGCCCGTCATGGCCGACGAAAGCTGCCACACCCTCCGCGACGCCTACGACCTCGCCCGCGCCGAAGCCGCCGACATCTGGAACGTCTACGTCGCCGAAGCCGGCGGCCTCCACGCCGCCGCCGAAATCTTCGCCCTCGGCACCGCCGTCGGCGTGCCCTGCATCCTCGGCAGCCAGGCCGAAATGGGCATCGCCACCGCCGCCTGCGCCCATCTCGCCGTGGCCCTCCCGCAACTTCCCTACGCCATCGAAACCTTCGGCCCCCTGCGCTACCAACGCGACATCGTCGCCACGCCCGGTATGATCGAGGGCGGCTGGCTCACCCCGCCCGAAGGCCCCGGCCTCGGCGTTACACTCGACTGGGACGCCGTCAACGAAATGAAGGAGCAGCTATGAGCGAACGCAAAATGATCGACTGCCACACGCACCTCATGTGGTACCCGGACCACATCAGCGAGCAGTACGCCGAAGAAGCCCTCGCCTCCAAGCTCGTAAAGCTGAAGCGCAGCGGCGGCCTCGCCTACGCAGCCAACCTCGACAAACACGTCTACGACTCCACCCCCGAAAGCCACCTGAAAGCCTCCGAAGGCATGTCTCACGTCGTCGTCTTCGGCCTGCAAGCCAAGGCCAGCGGGCTCGATATCCCCAACGAAGTCATCGCCGACTACGTCGCCCAACACCCCGGCCGCATGGAAGGCTGGGCCTCCGTCGACCCCACCCGTCCCGACTGCATTGAACACCTCGAATACTGCGTCAACACCCTCAAACTCAAAGGTCTGAAACTAGGCCCCGTCTACCAGCACTTCGATCCGCAGGACCGCAAACACTGGCCGTTCTTCAAACGAGTCGAACAACTCGGCCTCCCCACCATGTGGCACCAGGGCACAACGTTCCCCTCAGCCGCCAAGCTCAAATGGGGCCTCCCCCTCCAACTCGAAGACCTCGCCATGGACTTCCCCGACATGAAGATGATCGTCGCCCACCTCGGCCACCCCTGGGAAACGGATCTGATCGTCCTCATCCGCAAATGCCCCAACATGTACGCCGACATCAGCGCCGTCCACTACCGCCCCTGGCGCTACTGGCAGGCCATGGTGACCGCCATGGAGTACGGCGTCGAACACAAAATCCTCCCCGGTTCCGACTTCCCCTCCGGCACCATGGCCAACATCATCGCCGGCCTCCGCAACGTCAACAAAGTCGTCGAAGGCACCAACCTCCCCAAAATCCCCGACGAGGTCCAGGACATGATCCTCTACGAAAACTGGAAAGCCTTCTTCCCGCAGTGGGCGTGATCGCCCCGAACCCCGAGCGAAAGGAACGTGATCTCCCCCGGCAAGACACCAGCTCGACCACCCTTGCCGCGGAAGACCCGGCGATAAATCCAAACCGTCTCACTTACTTCCCCCTCGGAAGTGACGGCGAAGAAATACACCCGCGTCGAAAGTACCTTCAACAAGTTTCTTCTTGGTACTTACACAGGCCTGACATATCCTGTCACTTAGGACGTGGCCACGATGAAACCCTTGTTCGCTTTCTTGCTATTGACTGTGCCGCTAATGGCGCAACCGCTCACCCGTGCCAACGTTGCCTCCATTCTTGGCTTTGAGGATAGTCAGAACGGCCGCCTTTCCGCCCGCTGGAATGCCGGTTCGTCCCCGGATATCATTGCCGACAGCACGGTAGTGCACTCGGGCCGGTACTCCGCCCGGATCACGCGCGCGGTGGCTACGGATTTCACAACCATCATTACTTCCATTCCGCAGGACTTCGCGGCCCAGACGCTCGAACTCCGCGGCTACGTCAAGCTGGAAAATGTCGCCGGTAACATCGCCCTTTGGCTGCGCCAGGACGGACCGGCCGGGTCATTGGGCTTTGTCACGCTGCAGACGCTGAACCTTCGCGGCACGGCCGATTGGAAGGAGTACTCCATCCAACTCCGCCTGCAACCCAATGGCCGCCAAATCGTCTTTGGCTTCCTCGTAAGCGGCGCCGGCCGCGCCTGGGCCGACTCACTCCAACTTCTCGCCGACGGCAAGCCGATCGCCGATGCTCCCGATGCCCCGCCCACCATCCTCGTCGCAGATCGGGAGTTCGACAACGGTTCCCAAATCAACGTCTCCGACCTCAGCGACCTGCAAGTGGAGAACCTCGCCACCCTCGCCAAGGTATGGGGTTTCGCCAAGTATCACCACCCCTTCGTCACGGCCGGTAATCGCCACTGGGACTACGAGCTCTTCCGCGTCATGCCCGCCGTTCTCAATGCCGAGAGCGCGGATCAGGCCAATGCCGCCATCAATGACTGGCTGCTTCGCCTCGGCGACCCGCCCGCGTGCTCCCCCTGTCCGACGCTGCCTTCCACGGGCCTTCTACTGCCTCCCGATATCGAGTGGATCAATGACGCCGCCGCCTTGGGTGACCCGCTCAGTGGAACCCTCCAGACCATCTACCGCCGTCGTTCAGGCCCCAACCACTTCTTCGTCTCAAAGGTGTCGGGCGTTGGGAACCCGGTCTTTGAAAACGAGCTGAACTATCCGTCGATGCGCCATCCCGACAGTGGGTTGCAGCTCCTGGCTTTGTTCCGCTTCTGGAACATGATGCAGTACTTCAATCCCAATCGCAAAATAATGGGCGACCAGCCGGACAACGCATCCGAATACTGGGCCGGCACGTTGCGCGAATCCATACGCCCCTTCGCCTTCGCCACGGATCGTGTCAGCTACCAGCGAGCCCTTCTCCTCTTCATTGCGAAGATCAACGACACCCATTCCAACCTCTGGACCGGTACGTCCGCCCTGCCGCCCATGGGCTCCTGTTACCTCCCGGTCGACCTCCGCTTCGTGGAAGGCCAACTCGTGGTGTACCGCCGAACCGCGCGCGACGCCGCGGCGGAAAATCCTCTCCAGGTGGGCGACGTAATCACTCACCTTGACGGTTCCGCCGTCTACGATCTCGTCAACGATTGGCGGCCGTTCTACCCGGCTTCGAATGAACCAACCCGGCTTCGCGATATCGCCCGCTACGCCGGTCGCGGAGCCTGCCAGTCCGTCGCGCTCTCCGTCCTCCGTGGCGAGGAGCAGTTGAATCTATCTCTCGCCCGTTTGCCCACTGCCGCAATTGATTTCTCCCGTTCCTCGGTTCACGATCTCCCTGGAGACACCTTCCAAAAGTTGGCCGGCGATGTCGCCTACCTGAAGCTCAGTTCCGTGCGTGCGGCCGATTCCGCGTCGTATATTCGCCAGGCAGAGGGAACCAGAGGGCTGATTATCGATATCCGCAACTATCCGTCGGAGTTCGTCGTCTTCACCCTCGGTCAACTCCTCGTCAGCGAGCGGTCCCCTTTCGCTACTTTCACCGCCGTCAACTTGTCCAACCCGGGAGCCTTTTACCGGGACGCGACTGCGACGCTGGTTCCGCAAGCGCCGCGCTATACCGGCAAGGTGGTTATCCTGGTCGACGAAATCTCGCAAAGCCAGGCGGAATACACCACCATGGCCTTTCGCACCGCGCCCGGCGCCGTTGTCGTTGGCAGTACGACTGCCGGTGCTGATGGCAACGTTTCGCTGATCCCTCTCCCGGGAGCCCAGAGTTCATACATTAGCGGGATTGGCGTTTTCTACCCCGATGGCCGCCCCACCCAACGCATCGGCATCCTGCCGGATGTGGAGATGTGGCCGACCGTCGCTGGCATCCGTGACGGTCGCGACGAACTCGTCGAAGCGGCCCTCCGGATCATTCGCGAACAGTCGCCGCGCGTTTCCCGCACCGCGCGGAGCAGCGCGTTCGATCCCGTGCCGCACCCGATCTCACCGTCTTTTCCCACCAACAAACGGCATAGTGGCGGCCTGCTTCATCCACGCCGCCAACTGCCCCTCATCCAATTCGTCAACCGAAGCCAACTCCACCCCGCGCGTCGCCTTCCCCATTCCGATCGGCGTCACCGGCGGCTCCGGCGTAAGCGAAGTGCCCCGAATAAACATCACCTTCAAATGACCAACGAAGGCGCCCGACGAGAAGCACCAACCCCCGTCCACCCCGTAATACGCCATGCCCCACTTCACCGCCCGCTCCAGCCCCGGCAGCGTCTCCGCCGCCAGGGCATCGACGCGCTCGGCGATGCCCCTCTGCGGTTCAGGCAAACTGGCGATATAGGCAAACACGGGTTTGTCGCCCGTAGCGGCCTTCGCGGAGCTTGCCTTCCCCGTCATCGCAACCAGCAACTCCCCGTCCCGCTTCACACGCCCATCCCAGCCAGAAACGTGTCCAGCTGATCCATCGTCTCCGCCATCCCGTCCGACGCACCCGACGCCTCCAGCGCTTCCTTCGAAGGATACAGGTCATGCACGGTCAAAAACGTCTTGCCGTCCCGCTCCTCAAA
Source organism: Bryobacteraceae bacterium (assembly GCA_044358225.1). Taxonomy (GTDB): domain Bacteria; phylum Acidobacteriota; class Terriglobia; order Bryobacterales; family Bryobacteraceae. The sequence continues at coordinate 43,339 of JBIKOG010000031.1, forward strand.
GGTCACCGTAGTGACAGTCAATCCCCCCTCGCCCTCCTCGTTCGTCCAAACCAGCCGCGACGGCGGCGTCACCTCCACGTACTTCCCGAAGAACGCCATCTCCGTTCCCTCATGCAGGAACACCAACCGGTACCCGCCGCCCACCCGGACATCCATCTCGCACGAAACCAGATGAAGTCCGGTCGACTTCGGTACCCACCACTGCCGGAATAGCTCCACCTTCGTCCACGCCTCAAACACCAGGCGCGCCGGACCGTTCACGGTTCTCGTCACCAGCACCTCCCGCTCGGACTTCCGTTCCACCGTCGTGTTATTTCTCATTCGTCGATCTCGCTTTCTTTTCTTTCCGCTTCAATTCCTCGACAACCGCCTCCAACCCATCGAACCGCGCGCTCCAAAGCTGCCGGTATCTCTCGATCCACGCCGCCTCTTCTTCCAGTCCGCGCCCGCCCAGCCGGCACGTCCGCACACGCCCGACTTTCTCCGTCGTCACCAGCCCCGCCTGCTCCAGCACGCCGACATGCTTCTTCATCCCCGTCAGCGTCATCTGGAACCGTTCGGCAAGGGCCGTGATCGAAGCGTCCTCACGCGCGAGCTGCTCCAGAACACCGCGCCGCGTAGCGTCAGCGAGCGCGCCGAACGACGAATCGAATTGGCCTTGATAATACTGAACCATGTGGTTCAGGATAGGGCGGGGAATCACGCAACGCAATGGAAAAATGCACGCCAACTTCCCCCCATCTCACTGGGATACCCTGAGAACTACCGCAATTTCTGCAAGGTGGGTGAACAAAAAGCGATGCCCAATTGGGTCTTCGGTGTATTGGTGATCGTCGGTCTCCTCGCAGTAGCTCTGCTGCGCGAGAGCCTACGCATGACTGAGCTTAAGGGCGTCGCAGCACAACGCGGCTTTCTCCTCCATTCGCCCTTCATCCCCGGCGAGCGCCCGCCGATGAGACTCCTGGCAGAGCGAGCAGGGGCACAGGCCAACCCCCGTTGGGCTGCGGGGCTGACCGGAGTGGTCAACGGCACCGAGATTACCATTGCCGAACACGAGGTCTTGGGCGGCATAGGGAAACCCGGTGCCTGGCATGTACTCTTGGCCTGGCGAATAGCCGCCGTCCCGCAGCCCAGCAACGCCAACCCCTGGCCCCACGGCGGCGAGCTGATCCGCGAAGGCGACTGGGCCGCCTGGCGCCTGCCCGGCAAGCTCACCAAAGCCAACATCGAATTGATGCTGACTCATCTACCCGAAGCCCGCGCCCGCTTCTAAAGGGATTGCGCCCAAGCCCCTCCACCCGCCCCAAAATGCCAGCCGCCTCCGGGCCCGAAGCTACCCCCAACCTCGTCGGGTCAAAGCTCCATCCAGCTGCAACCGCCATCACATCGTCCTCCCCAGGCACCCACTTAAACTCCGCCAGCTCCTCAAACCGCATCTCCCGCTCCGCCTCCGTCACCGCTCCCCGGTCCGCAAGAACCTCGCCCCGTTCCCCCAAATAGGCGAAACACCGCGTCTCCCGCCCACCCCGCGCCGCAATCCAGTGATGGTATTCCACCACCCGATGCGTCGCGAATCCCTGTGCCTCCCCAAACTGAGAACTCAACGACGCCACCACCCCAGCCACCCCCTCCAACCCCGCCAATTCTCCCGTCCCCATCGCCCATTGGCCGATCAGGCATACCCAATCCCCAACCGGCGGGCTCACGAAAGCCGCTTTCCCCCCATACGCTGCCTCCACCCTCTCCCGCCAACCCGCCTGCCTCTGCGATCGCACTCCCGCGGCCGCCGCCACCGCTCCCACATCGCCGCTACGCACGACAATCCCGCCCATCTTGTACCCAAACGTCTCCGGTGCCGACAGCAAGAAGCGCCGTGCGACAAAACTCATACACCTTGCCAACCCCAGTCACAATCATAGATCTCCCATCAAATCAACCACATACAGTCGAAGCACCCCCTTTGTTCCTTGACAACTTGGTATAATGAAAGAGTGAGGGCTTGTTCTGCATCCAACAGAACAAGCCCTTTTGACATTACCCCCCCGCGCCGGCGCGATAAACTCTGCCACCTCCCCAAGTGGCAAACGCCCGCCAAGGGGCCGAAAATGGCCTCCAACGCCCCGAAATGGTGGAAATAACCCAAGAGTTGTTGAAAATAAACAACTTTCTTGCCGGGACTCATTCCCGCGGAACCCAAAAGTCCCCCCGGGGGGGGGGGGGGGGGGGCGGGGGGGGGGGGGGGGGGGGGGCGGGCGGGGGGGGGGGGGGGGGGGGG
>JBIKOG010000203.1:0-13906 GCA_044358225.1 Bryobacteraceae bacterium
AACCCAAGAAATTGCCCCTTCCCCTCCCACCCCGTCCGGTGGTAAATCGCATTCCGCGATATCGTAAATACCGATGCTCTCCCGCCGCTCCCTCCTCCTCTCCCTCGCCGCCAAGCCCCCCATCGGCATCGGCTTCCTCGGCACCTCCCACTCCCACGGCCAAGGCAAAATCGAAACCATCCTCGCCAACCCCGCCTACCAGCTCATCGGCGTCACCGAGTCCACCCGCAAGCACAAAGACGTCCCCATCCTCTCCCGCGCCGCCCTCCTCTCCCACCCCGGCATCCAGGTCATCGCCGTCGAATCCGCCGTCCGCGACCACGCCCGCGACGGCCTCGCCGTCCTCGAAGCCGGCAAGCACCTCCACCTCGAAAAGGCCCCCGCCGACAACCTCAAGGACTTCCAAAAAATCGTCGCCCTCGCCCAGCGCAAAAACCTCCTCCTCCAAATCGGCTACATGTGGCGCTACCACCCCGGTATCAACCTCGCCCTCGATGCCGCCCGCCAGGGCTGGCTCGGCGATGTCTACCTCGTCCGCGCCTGCATCGGCAACCAGCTCGACATCGCCCGCCGCCCCGAATGGGCCGAGTTCAAAGGCGGCAACATGTTCGAACTCGGCGGCCACATCCTCGACCCCGTCGTCCGCCTCCTCGGCCGTCCCCACAAGGTCACGCCGTTCCTCAACAAGCACGGCAAAGGCAACGACACCCTGGCCGACAACACCGCCGCCGTCCTTGAATTCCCCCACGCCATGGCCATCATCCACGGCGCCAACATGCAGCCCAAGTCCGGCAAATACCGGGCCTTCGAAATCCACGGTTCCAACGGCGCCATCATCGTCAACCCCATCGAACCGCCCGCCGTCACCGTCGATCTCGACAAGCCCGCCGGCCCCTACAAAGCCGGCTCCCAGCAGATCCCCATGCCGCCCTACAAACGATACGTCGACGACTTCATCGAGCTCGCCGCCGCCATTCGCGGCGAAGCCAAACTCCGCGTGACTTACGAAGAAAACCTGCTGGTTCAGGAAGTCCTCCTCCGCGCCAGCGGCATGTAACTCCCGGCAATATTTACACCACTGACAAACGCCAGCAATAAAGCTGTCATTCCCGCCTGTTATCAGTTGTAACTATGACTAGACGGGATTTGATGACCGCCGGTGGCATGGCCCTGGCCGCCGCCGCCACAACGACACTCTCCGCCCAGCGCACACCGCGCTGGCGCACGCTCGACGGCAAACAGCCGCTCGTCCTCGGCCACCGCGGTGCCTGCGGATACCTTCCGGAGCACACCCTCGAAAGCTATCGCCGCGCCATCGAACTCGGCGCCGATTTCGTCGAACCCGACTTGGTCTCCACCAAAGACGGCTTCCTCGTCGCCCGCCACGAGCCGATCCTCGACGACACCACCGACGTCAAATCTCGCCCCGAATTCGCCTCCAAGAAGTCCACCAAGACGCTCGACGGCATCAAAACCACCGCCTTCTTCGCGTCCGACTTCACCCTCGCCGAAATCAAACGCCTCCGCGCCATCCAGCCCCGCGCCAGCCGCAACCAGGCGTTCAACGGCCTCTACCAGATCCCCACCCTCCAGGAAATCATCGAGATGGTGCAAGGCGAAAACTCCCGCCGCGCCCGCACCGTTGGTATCTATCCCGAAACCAAGCACCCCACCTTCCACTCCGCCCTCGGCCTCCCGCTCGAAGACGCTCTGATCACCATCCTCGACCGCGCCGGCTGGAACAACCAGTACGCTCCCGTCTTCATCCAGTCCTTCGAAACCGCCAACCTGAAGTACCTCCGCACCAAGACCAAGTGCAAGCTCGTCCAGCTGATCGACGCCGATGACGTCGGCCCCGATGGCAAACTCACCTTCGCCGCCCCCTACGACAAACCCTACAATCACGTCATCGTCGGCGACCCCCGCGGCTTCGGCGACATGGTCTCCAAAGTCAACCTGGCCGACATCGCCACCTACGCCAATGGCATCGGCCCCTGGAAGCCCTACATCGCCAGCTTCGCCGGCGCCAGCACCACCCCCATCACCACGTCTCTGATCGCCGACGCGCACGCCGTCGGCCTCTTCGTCCACGCCTATACCTTCCGCAACGACTCGCTCCCCGCGCAGTACCAGGGCAAGCCCGAAGCCGAATACAACCAGTTCTTCCTCTACGGCGTCGACGGTATCTTTACCGACTTCCCCGACACCGCCTTCGCCGCCCGCGAAGCGCTCCAGTTCGTCCTGCCCTAGCTGCCGGCCACCCGGTAGAAGCTCAGCGTGTTATCGCCCTGCTTCACCATCCGGTAGCGCTCTAACTTCCCATATGTGTCCAGTAACTTCTCTCGAGTTGCATGCTGGGCAATCACTAACGGCGCCTTCACCACCGCCATCGATAACTCGTACTCTTCTGGATCCGTGTAAGGCGGATCCAGAAATACGATATCTGCCTTAAACCCCGGCAACGCCCCCACCGCCGTCCCCCGCGTCACGCTCACCCGGCTCTGTATCCCCAGGCTCGCAATATTGGCCCGCAGCACCGCCAACGCATCCGGCGCCCGCTCAATAAAGATCCCCCTCGACGCCCCCCGGCTCACAGCCTCAATCCCCACCGACCCGCTCCCCGCATAGGCGTCCACAAACACCGCGCCCTCGATCACCGGAGCCAAAATACTGAACATCGTCTCCCGCATCCGGTCCGGCGTCGGCCGCACATCCCAGCCCGTCACGCTCTTCAAAATCCGGCTTCGAAACTCCCCCGCAATGACTCGCATCAGCCCACCTGCACCAAGCCGTAACGGCGCTGCCAGTTCTCGCGAATATAGGTCACCGCCCGGCGCAAAGAATCCTCGTCCGGCGGATGCTGAATGAACGACACCGCCTCCGCCCGCGCCGCCTCCAGCAACTCCCGGTCCCGGATGATATTGGCAAACCGCAGCGACGGCATCCCGCTCTGCTTGGTCCCGAAAAACTCGCCCGGCCCCCGCAGCCGCAGGTCCATCTCGGCGATATAAAACCCGTCGTTTGATTCCGTCATCGTTCGTATCCTCTCCCGCCCCGTCTCGCTCAACTTCTCCGTCACCAGCACACAATAGCTCTGGTTCCCGCCGCGCCCCACGCGCCCCCGCAACTGGTGCAACTGCGCCAGTCCGAACCGCTCCGCCTGCTCAATCACCATCACCGTCGCGTTCGGCACATCCACGCCCACTTCCACCACCGTCGTCGCCACCAGCACATGCACCCGCCCGGCCTTGAACTCCGCCATCACCGCTTCCTTATCGGCCTGCGGCAACTTCCCATGCAACAGCCCCACCGTGTAGTTCGGATACACGATATCCCGCAAATGCAGATAGCTCTTCTCGGCCGCCTTCAGCCCCGCCGTCTCGCTCTCTTCAATCACCGGATAGACCACATACGCCTGCCGCCCGTCGGCGATCTCTCGCGCCACGAAGCTCCACACTTCCTCAATCCGCGACGACGGCAGATGCTTCGTCGTCACCGGCTTCCGCCCCGGCGGCAACTCATCGATCACCGACGTGTCCAGGTCCCCATACATCGTCAACGCCAGCGTCCGCGGAATCGGCGTCGCCGTCATCACCAGCACGTCCGGCTTCACCGCGCCCTTCTCCATCAGCTTCAACCGCTGCATCACCCCGAACCGGTGCTGCTCGTCCACAATCGCCAACCCCAGATTCCGGAACTGCACCCCCTGCTCCAGAATGGCGTGCGTGCCAACGACGATATGCGCCAGCCCCTGCTCCACAAACCCGCGGATCCGCTCCTTCTCCTTGGCCTTGAAGCTCCCCGCCAGCGGCACCACCACATACCCCAGCTTCTCGAACAGGTTCTTGAAATAGGCGTAGTGCTGCATCGCCAGAATCTCGGTCGGCGCCAACACCGCCACCTGGTAGCCGTTCTCAATGGCGATGATCGCCGCCTCGGCCGCCACCAGCGTCTTCCCGCTTCCCACGTCGCCCTGCACCAGCCGGTTCATCGGATGCGGCTCCGCCATGTCTTTGGCAATCTCGCCCAGCACCCGCTTCTGCGCCCCCGTTGGCTTGAACGGCAGCATGGCCTTGATCTTCTCCCGCACCTGCTCGTTCAACGCAAACCCGATCCCCTGTTCCAACTTCGCCTTTGACCGCTTCAGCTCCAGCCCGCACTCCAGCCAGAAAAACTCCTCGACAATCATCCGGATATGCGCCGGCGAACGGAACGAGTTCAACAGCCTCAGGTCGGCGTCCTGGCGCGGGAAGTGGATCTCGCGCACGGCGGTCCACCGGTCCACCAGCTTCAACCGATCCCGCAGCGCCACCGGCAACTCGTCTTCCAGCGGCCCCATCGTCTCCAGTATCCGGTGCGTCAGAATCCGCATCAGCTTCGGGCTCACCTTGCCGGCGGCCTCATAAATCGGCACGACGCGCCCGGTATGCAGCGCCGCGTCGCCGTCCTCGTCATCGGCCGAGAGCAGCTCGAACTCCGGATGCATCATGAACAGGTCACCCTTGTAGGGGTCGAACTCCACCTTGCCGTAGATCGAAACCCGCGCCCCTTCCAGCAACACGTTCGCCAGGTACCCGCCGTGGAACCACTTGCCCAACAGCGACAATCGCGACCCATCGCCGAACCGCGCCTCAAATAATCCGACGTTCTTCCGGCCCAGTTTCGGCATCCGCACCTCGCGGACCTCCACTACCACCGTCGCCATCTCGCCGGGCGCCAACTCCTGTATTGTCTTCAGGTTGCTGCGGTCTTCGTAGCGAAAAGGCGGGTAGTGCAACAGGTCATTGACGGTGACGAGGCCCTTGGCCTCCAGCATCTCCGCCCGGTAGGGGCCGACGCCTTTTACATAAACAAGCGGTGTGTCCAGATGCACGCGCGATACAATTCCCGTGATGAAGCCTGCAAGCCTTTTCCTATTGTGTGCCATTATGGCCACCGCCGCCGACCTCCGTCTCGGAATCATCGGTACAGACACTTCTCACGTCACCGCCTTTGCCAAGGTGTTGAACGACACTAAATCGCCCGATCACATCCCCGGCGCCAAGATCGTCGCCGCGTTCAAGGGCGGCAGCCCCGATATTGAATCCAGCGCCAAGCGCGTCGATGGATATGCCAAGGAACTGAACGAGAAGTACCACGTGGAAATCGTCCCCACCATCGGGGACCTGTGCGGGAAAGTGGACGCCATTCTTCTGGAATCCGTCGATGGCCGCAAGCACCTCGAACAGGCCAAGGCCGCCATCAAATGCGGCAAGCCGATGTTCATCGATAAGCCGCTCGCCAGCACGCTCCCGGACGCGCTCGCCATTGCCAAAGCCGCCAAGGCCGCGAATGTGAAGTGGTTCAGCTCCTCCAGCCTCCGCTGGGCCGAGCAGATGATCTCCATGCGCAGCCCCGCCAACAAGAGCGTCACCGTGTGGGGCCCCGGCCCGATCGACAAGACCCACTACCTGGACCTGAGCTGGTACGCCATCCACCCGATGGAGATGCTCTACGCCCTGATGGGCACCGGTTGCGTCGAAGTCACCCGCATCGCCTCCGATAACGATGTCGTCGTCGGCAAGTGGTCCGACGGCCGCATCGGCAGCGTCCAGGTTCTGCGCCCCTATGGCGACTACGGCGCCGTTGCCTTTGCCGAAAAGAAGGTCATCGAGAGCGGCAAGATCAAGGTCAGCTACGTCCCGATGCTGAAGGAAATCGTCAAATTCTTCCAGACTGGCGTGCCGCCGGTGAACGAAGACGAGACGCTGGAACTGTTCGCGTTCATGGACGCCGCGCAGAAGAGCAAGGAGCAGGGCGGGAAGCCGGTCAAGCTAAAGCGGTAGACTGAGAAGTTATGTCTTCTCTGTTGCAAGGTAAGACGGCCCTCGTTACCGGGGTCGCCAATAAGTGGAGTATTGCCTACGCCATCGCGCAGGCCTTCCGCCGCGAAGGCGCGACGGTGATTCTGACCTACCAGAGCGAGCGCCTCCAGCGCTCGCTCGAAGACATCGGTGCCGACCTTAGCGCCGCCAAGGTCTTCCAGTGCGACGTCTCCAAGGACGAAGACCTGGCCAACCTCGCCGCCACGCTCGCGCCGGAGTTCCCGAAGATCGACATCGTCGTTCACTCCATCGCCTTCGCCAACAGCGAAGACCTGAGCCGGCCGTTCGTGCAGACCTCGCGCGACGGCTTCAAGCTGGCGCTCGACGTCAGCGCCTGGTCGATGGTCGGCCTGGCCAACGCCGTTCGCCCCCTGATGACCGACGGCGGCGCCATCATGACGCTCACCTACCTGGGCGCGCAGCGGGTTCTGGAAAACTACAACGTCATGGGTGTGGCCAAGGCCGCTTTGGAAGCGTCCACGCGGTACCTGGCCAGCGATCTGGGGGCGGCCAATATCCGTGTGAACGCCATCAGCGCCGGGCCTATCAAAACGGCCGCCGCTCGTGGTATTAAAGACTTTAGCAAGATACTTGACGCTATCGCCGCCAAGGCTCCGCTGCGCCGGAATTGCACTACGGCTGAAGTTGCGGACACTGCTGTTTTTCTCGCCAGTGACATGGGGCGTGGCGTTACCGGTAACACGATCTTCGTGGATGCCGGGTATCAGATTATGGGTTTGTGATCGAGGTCTAAACTGTGATCAAAGTCGAAGGTATTACCAAGCGCTACGCCCGCTTCACGGCGGTCGATAACGTTTCCTTCGAGGTTGCGAAAGGTCAAATCGTCGGTTTTCTGGGCCCGAATGGCGCCGGGAAGACCACGACGATGCGCATATTGACCTGCTTCCAGCCTCCGTCGGAAGGCCGTGCCAGCGTAGCCGGATTTGATGTGATGGAACAGCCCATGGAGGTGAAGAAGCGCATCGGCTATCTGCCGGAAACGCCTCCGCTCTATCCGGATATGGAAGTGGGCGAGTACCTGGAGTTCGCCGGCAAGCTGAAAGGCCTGCGCGGCAACGACTTGGCCAAACGCATCGAAGAAGTCTCCGGCAAAATCAACATCGGGGACGTGCGCAACAAACTGATCGCCAAGCTCTCCAAGGGCTATAAACAGCGCGTCGGCCTGGCCCAGGCGCTGATTCATAACCCGGAAGTTCTCATCCTCGACGAGCCCACCTCCGGGCTCGACCCGCAGCAGATCCTGGAGACCCGCGAGCTGATCAAAGGCCTGGCCGGGGACCACACGATTATTCTTTCGACGCACATTCTGCCCGAGGTGGAATCCACCTGCGAACGCGTCGTGATTATCTCCAAAGGCAAACTGGTTGCCACCGATACGGTGGACAACCTCACCCATCGCATGCGCGGATCGGAGAACGTGGGCGTGGAAGTGGAAGCCCGCGAAGGGACGCTCGACGTCAGCGCCGTTCAGCGAAAGCTGGAACAGGTGGCCGGTGTCAGCAAAGTCATCCTGCGCGACGACAAAAACAACCGCGCCAATTTTGAAGTGGAAAGCCTGCAGGGCCGCAGCATTCGCGCCGATCTGGCGCGCGCCATCGTCGAAGGGGGCTTCGCCCTCACCGAACTGAAGGCCGCCGGCATGTCGCTCGAAGACGTCTTCCTGCAACTGACCTCCACCGATAAAGCAGAAGAAATTGAGAAAGGAGAAGCCGCATGAGCAACATTCTTGCCATCGCTCAAAAAGAGCTAAAGAGCTACTTCGTCTCGCCCATCGCCTACGCGCTATTGGCCATCTACGCTTTGATTTCCGGCTGGTTCTCGCTGATCGCCATCGCCAACTTCATCGAAATGTCGATGCAGGGGCAAGGCCCGGCGGACCTGAACGGATACGTGATCGCTCCGGTCGTTTCGAATGCCGGCGTCCTTTCGCTGTTCCTCATCCCGATGATCACCATGCGCCTCTTCGCTGAAGAGAAGCGCTCCGGCACTATCGAACTGCTGATCACCTCGCCCATCACCGACATGGAAATTATTCTCGGCAAATGGCTGGGCGCCATGGGCATGTACGCCTGCATTTTGGGCGTCAAACTGTTCTGCCTGAGCTTCACGTTCATGTTCGGCAATCCCGATTGGCGGCCGCTGGCGACCGCGTACCTCGGCATGTTCCTGCAGGGCGGGGCGCTGCTCGCCATCGGCATGTTCATCTCGAACACGACGCGCAATCAGATCGTCGCTGGCGCGACGACCTTCGGCATGTGCCTGCTGTTCTGGACCTTCGACTGGGCCACCACGTTCAAGGCCGATGGCTGGGCGAAGGTGCTGGCGTACCTGTCGCTGACCGCGCACTTTAACTCGTTCGCGCGTGGCGTCATCGACACCAAAGACACTGTCTTCTTTCTCTCCGTGATCGCGCTGGGCATCTTCCTTACCGCGCGTTCGCTGGAATCTCTGCGGTGGAGGGCATAACCATGGCAGCATCCCGGCAAACCAAATTCACGGCCTATACGGGCCTGTATGTGGCGATCGCGATCGCCGTTCTCGTCGTCATCAACGTGCTGGCGGACCGCAACAACAAGTCCTTCGACACGACGGCCAATAAGAAATTCTCGCTCTCCGATCAGACCGAAAAAGTGGTCACCGGATTGAAGAGCGAGGTGCGCGCCTACTACTTCCACCGGACAAACCGGTTTGAAGAAGGCAAGGGCATGCTGGACCGCTACGCCAACCTGTCCACGAAGTTCAAAGTGGAGTATATCGACCCTGATAAAGATCCAGGCAAGGCCAAGGCGCTGGGCGCCCGCAGCTACGGCACGCTGATCCTGGACAACGGCGTGCGCCGCGAAGAGGCCAAGGCCGTGACCGAACAGGAGATCACCGGCGCCATGGTACGCATGCAGCAGACCGGGGCACAGGTGGTGTGTTCGCTGGACGGCCACGGGGAACGCTCCTTCGAGGGTGGCGACCCGGCCAGTTTTGCTGGCGTGAAGGCGGCGTTGGAACGGAACAACTACAAGACGCAGATCGTGAAGATTGTGGAGAAGACCGAAATTCCCGAGGCTTGCACGATTCTGCTTTCGGCCGGCGCGCGGAGCGAGTATAACGACGAGACCGTCGCCGCCATCAAGGCGTTCGTCGAAAAGGGCGGGGACGCGATGTTCCTGCTGCCTCCGGCGCTGAAGGGCGCGCGCGAGGACACCGATGAGAACGCTAAGCTGATCGCGTTGCTGGCCGGTTGGAATATTCAGGTGAACAGCAACCTGCTGTTCGATCCGTCTGGGCAGGGCGTGGTCGCCATCGATGACTTCTCCCAGCACCCGATTGTGCGCGACATGCGCGGGTTGCCGGCGCTGATCCCGCTGGCCCGGAGCCTGGACGTGAAGCCGGGCGCCGAGAAGCTGTTCGGCACCTCGCCGGAAGCCTTCGCCACCAAGACGCTGGACCTGACGAAGTTGCAGGCCGCCCCGCCGTCGAAGGATAGCAATGGGCCGTTTGTGGTTGGCGCTGTGACCACCGTTGGTGGTGGCGGCGACATCAAGAAGCAGGGGCGCGTCGTCGTGGTCGGGTCTGTCGATTGGGCCAGCGCGGCGATGTTGAACCGCTACGGCAACCGGGACATGTTCCTGAACATGGTGAACTGGATGTCGGCCGATGAGGACCTGATCTCCATTCGTCCCAAGGAGCCGGAAGACCGGCGGCTGAACGTGAAGCCCAACCAGTTCTGGGTGCTGTATGTGACCAGCTTCCTGCCCGCGCTGGCGGTGCTGGCGGCCGGGATCGCGGTCTGGTTGAAACGGAGATAGCACGATGGATCCCAAACGTCTCATCCTTGCCGCGTTGGTCCTGGCGGGGCTTAGCGGCGCGCTCTGGTGGCCCAACAAACAGGAGCCCGGCAAGGTAACTTCGCCGGACGACGCGCCGAAGATTCTGGAGATCCCGCAGGATCAGATCAATAAGCTCGAAATCCGCCGTATGGGCGCGGCGCCTGTGGTGCTGGAGAAGGCGGCTCTGTGGGTGCTGAAGGCGCCGCAGGAGTTGGGCGGGGATCAGGCCGTTGTCGGCAATCTGTTGAGCACGCTGGCGGTTTTCGGCTCCGACCGGCTGGTGGACGATAAGCCCGCCGATATGAAGCCGTATGGGCTGGTGGAGCCGTTGATTACGGTCATCGTGGGCCGCAAGGACGGCAAGACGCACACCGTTCATTTCGGCGACGATACGCCTAGCGGGACGTCGGCGTACGTGCGCGTGGAGGGCGACCCGAAGCTGTATTCGGTGGTCACCGCGACCAAGCAGATGTTCGACAAGACGTGGCGCGATCTGCGCGATAAGCGGCTGTTGTCGTTCGATACCGAGAAGCTGACGAGTGTGGAACTGGGCTCGATTGTTTTCGGAAAGAATGGTGCGAACTGGACGATTCTGAAGCCGAAGCCTTTGCGGGCCGATCCGGTGGCGGCCGATCAGTTGGTGCGCGCGCTGGCCGAGGCGCGGTTGGATGTGTTGAACGACACCGAAGAGGAAGCCACGCTGCCGGCGAAGTTTGCCGCGGCGAAGCTGGTTGCCGTGGCGAAGGTGACCGACAGCAAGGGCACGCAACAGATTGAAGTCCGCAAGGGGAACGAGGCCGATTACTTCGCGAAATCGAGCGCGGTGGTGGGGATCTTCAAGACCCCGGCGTCGCTGGGCGAATCGCTGGACAAGGGGCTCGACCACTTCCGGAACAAGAAGCTGTTTGAGTTTGGCTTCACGCAGCCGGACCGCGTGGAGGTGAAGGACGGCGAGAAGAGTTTCGTCTTCGCCAAGAGCGGCGCCGATTGGAAGCGCGACGGCAAGGCGATCGACCCGGGTTCGGTGCAGCAGGTGGTGGACCGGCTGCGGGAGCTGGCGGCGGTGAAGTTTGCCGACGCCGCGGCGGGGGCTGTTGTGGCAACGTACACGGTTGGGAAAGAGACCGTGACGGTGACCAAGCAGGGCGAGGTGTATTTCGCCCGGCGCGCTGATGGGGCGGACGTGTACGTTCTGGACGCGAAGAGCGTGAACGAAGTGCGGGAGCTGGCAGCGGGTGCGAAGGAAGCCGCCGCGGCGGCGCCGGCGGCCGCGAAGAAGTAGGGTTCACCAAAACGAAACGGGGCGGCCCGAAGGCCGCCCCGTTCTAAAGACCGAAGACCGGAATTAGTCTTTGATGTCGATAATTTTGGCAATCACCAACGTGTCGCCCTTGAGTTCGCCGGTGATCTGAACCTTGCCCTTGAGGTGGGCTTTCGCCATTTCGGCGTTGCTGACCTTGTAGACGTTCTGGTCTTTCTCCGTCACGAACACCGGGGCCGCGCCGCCTTTGATGCAGCGGTCCGCGCAGTCACGCGAGGCCTGGGAGGATGACGCATTGCCGGCGCCACAAGAGGCGTCGCTGATCCAACCTTTGAATTCGGCCGCGGGGGCCAGTCCGGCCATCGCCAACACCGCAAACCCGGTAAAGAGAACCTGTTTCATCTCGATAAGCTCCTATGCAGCTATTGTGCCACGTCCACTTGGATGCAGGCGGGAGGCATTGGTTACACATTTCCCGGCGCTCCCCGGAAAAATCCTCTATAAGCCGACGCGATCCGCGCCGATATGTGGGTGTGGGGGGAAACTCTCCACGGGAGCGACATGGGCATCTCACCACTCACCTTTAGCGGCGTCAGTTCCTACTCTGCGGATCTGCAGAAGATTCTTGACCGCACCGTGGCAATCGCCTCGCAACCAATTTCTCAGCTGCAATCGGAGCAGGTGAAGATTGTCCAGCAGAAGGCGATCGCCACCAGTTTGCAATCATCGACTTCCAATCTCGCCAACGCCCTTTCGGCGCTCGGCGATCTTGGCGGCAGCAAGGCGCTTGGCGGCTCGTCCTCGAACACGGCAAAGGTCAGTATCGGGTCGGTGACCGCCACCAGTCCGGCGTCCTACTCCATTACGGAAATCACCTCAGTCGCCCGGGCCGCCTCGGCCACATCGTCCGGTTTTGCCGATGGCGATACAACGCCCGGGTCCTCCACCGGGACCGTAAAGTTCAGCTTCAACGGGACCGACCATACGATTGCGCTGGGCTCCGGCGAAAACACGCTCACCGGTTTGCGCAATAAAATCAATGGTCTCGGGGCCGGGGTGACTGCTTCCATTCTCACGACCGGAACCGGCGCCACGCCCTACTATCTATCGATCACCTCCAATACCACCGGCGAGAAGCCAATCGCGCTTGTCGACGATCCGGACGGGGCCGCCGTTAACCTGCTTGCCTCTACTGACAACGGCGCTAACGCCAACTTCAAAGTGAATGGCGTTTCCGTTTCGAAGTCTTCGAATCTGGTCAACGACGTGGTCAGTGGGGTGACCTTCTCCATCCTCGCCACGACCTCCGTATCCGAGACGGTTACGCTTTCACTCGCTACCAACCGGTCTACATTGTCGAGCAGGCTGCAGTCGTTTGCTTCGGCGTACAACGCGCTGCTTGCGGAGACGGACAGTCAGATCGGCGAAGCGGCCGGGCTATTGACGGGCGACTTTCTTGTCCGCGAGGCCAAAGAGGCTCTGCGTGCTGTCACCGGATATCAAGGGACGGGTAGCATCAAGTCGCTGGCGCAGCTCGGGGTGACTTTTGGCAATGATGGAAAGGCGACGGTCGATACAGCGACGCTCGACAGTCTTTCCGATTCGCAGATCCAGGATTCGTTTACGTTCCTTGGGTCCAGCACCACCGGCTTCGGCGGTCTGAAGTCACGGCTCACTCAAATCTCGGATCCGATCACCGGCTTGATTGCGGTGCAAACTGCCAAGTACGATGAGACCGACAAGAAGATCTCTGATCGCGTAACGGAACTGACCAACCGGGTTATTGCACTGCAGAGAAGTACGGCTGAGCGGTTACAGCGGGTTGACTCGCTTCTAGGGTCGCTCCAATCCCAGCAGACGATCATCGACGCGAGCTACAAGAGCGTACTGGTGGGGATCTACGGAAAGAGCTCTGGCTGACGTGCCCACGCGAACACCGGCGGAACTCGCCATGCACATCGAAGAACTGGACCAGTTGCTGCTCGATGCCGTTCCTGGCCAGGATGACGAGATCGCCGACTGGATGGAAGAGCGGCGCCGCGCCGTCCAGGCCCTGCCACGGACCGCGATGGCGCTCGCCGAGCTCGACGCGATCCAACAGCGGACAAACCGTCTGGAGGAAAAGTTCCTCCACTGGCGCCGGTCCTCGATCATGGAATTGT
This sequence comes from Bryobacteraceae bacterium, assembly GCA_044358225.1. GTDB lineage: Bacteria > Acidobacteriota > Terriglobia > Bryobacterales > Bryobacteraceae. The sequence continues at coordinate 13,130 of JBIKOG010000203.1, forward strand.
CTCTGTTTGAGCAGCATCTTCGTTTTCTGAGCGAGCAGCAATCGGTGGGTCCGGATGCGGCCGCGGTCCGAATTGATATCCACGGCTGACGGCGGGGCGCGAGCCCCCGCCGGTTAGGCGCTACAGAAGCGGGCGTGAGCCGAACCGGGCTATTGGCTTGCTTCCCATCGCTCAATCGACGCCAGTACTCGATCCACCTCGTCGTCCGTCAGGTATGGATGAATGGGAAGGCTCATTTCCTCGGCCGAGAGCCGGTCCGCCCGCTCCAAGGCGCCGAAGCACGAATTCGAAACGGTTCGCAGCGCCTCCTGGTTTGGGATCAATATCGGGTAATGTTCCCCGGTCCCGATTCCCTCGCTACGCAGCCAGGCCATCAGGGAGGCCTTTTCCGTTGCCCCCACTCGCACCGGGAACAGATGCCAGCAAGGACGCCATTCGCTCGAATCCCATCCCGCCGGCGCCAGCGGACGAACGCGCTTGGACTGCCAGTGGTTCAGATAGCGGGCGGCAATCTGGCGCCGTCGCTCTGTCCACCCGGCAAGCCGAGGGAGGAATGCGCCGTTTAACAGTGCCGCATGCACCTCGTCGAGCCGGCTGTTGAGACCGATTTCAGCGTGCTTGTACTTTGCCGTCTGCCCATAGTCCCGCAGGCAACGGACACGGTCCGCCAGGAGGGCATCGGCCGTCAATACGGCCCCGCCATCGCCCATTGCGCCCAGATTCTTCGTCGGGTAGAAGCTGGTGACCGCCGCCGCGCCTTGCCGGCCGGTCGCGATG
>JBIKOG010000032.1:0-45612 GCA_044358225.1 Bryobacteraceae bacterium
CCAAAATCGCCACCCCCTCCCGCGACTTCCCCCGCTCCAACAGAATCGCCGCGTACTTCATCTGCGCACTGATATGCGGTAACTTCCCTTCCCCAATCGTCCGCGCCTGAATCCCCACTACCTCCCCCGCAATCCGCTCTGCCGGCTCCAACTGCCCCGTCACCGAATACGCCACCGCCAGGTTCGACAACGAACTCGCCAGCTCCGAACTCTCATCCCCCAGGAATTTCCGGTACAACCCATGCGCCTCCTCGTAGATCGGAATCGCCTCCTTTCCACGCTGCATCGTCGTCATCACATTCGCCAGATTATTCAGGCTCTGCGCCAAGTCCAGATGCCCCTCCGGATACAGCTTCCGCTTCAACCCGATCGCCTCCCCAAACGCCTTCTCCGCCTCCGCAAATCGTCCCTGCCGGAAGTACAAACTCCCCAAAAACGACAACACCTGCGCCTTCGCCGACGGCTGCCCCGCCAACCGCAACGCCTCCTGATACGCCGCCTCCGCCTCCTTGCTCTTCCCCGCGTCCATCAACGCCGCCCCCAGGCTCAACGCCAGCGCCCCGCGATCCCCTACCCCCAATTCCGACCCGCCCGCCGCGCTCACCGCCGCCTGACACGCCGACACCGCATCCGCAGGCCGCGCCGCCTGCCGCAACTGGTTACAACGGTGCATCCACACCAGCGCCCGAGGCCCCGGCCCAATCCCCTTCGCCAACTCCACCGCCGCCGCCCCAGCCGCCTCCGCCTCCTTGTGCCGCCCCCGAAACTCCTCCCCTTCGGCCACCATCGCCAACGCCCGCGCCAGCCGCTCCGGATTCGGGCTCTTGCTGCCCTCCTCCGACGTCAACAACTCCCGGTACGCCAACACCGCCTTCTCGTACAACCCCAAATTGAAATACGCCTCCGCCATCGTCTCCAATAGCGCATGGCGCGTCCCATCATTCCCCAACGTCCGCACCCGCGCCGCACCCAGGTCCAATAGCTCCCGCGTCGATACCCGGTTCCCCTGATTCCGCTCCGGATCGGCCGCCGCGAACAGCTCCCGCAAAAACCGCGATACCTCCTCCGCCCGGTCCCGTTCCATCTCGATGCTCCGCTTCTGCACCGCCACATACGCCAGCCCGCCCAGCGCCGCCGCCAATACACCCAACCCCACCACCGCCGGCACCGCGTACCGGCTCATCAGCTTCGCCGCCTTGTACGAAAACGCCCCGGCCCGCGCCTCCACCGGCAGCCCACGCAAGTACCGGTTCACGTCCTCGGCCAACTGCTCCGCCGTCGCATACCGCTGCTCGGCCTCCGCCCGCGTCGCCTTCTCTACAATCGCCTGCACGTCTCGCGACCGAGGCTCCGCCACCAGCTCCCCCAGCATCACCCCCAGCGAGTACACGTCGGTCGCCGTCGTCAACAGGTGCCCCGCCTGCTGCTCCGGACTCGCATACGCCGGCGTATACGGCCGCAGCCGCGTCACCGTCGCGTCCTCATCCGCCTCCAGCACCTTCGCGATCCCGAAGTCCAACAGCTTCACATCCCCGTTCGCCCGCACCATCACGTTCCGGGGCTTCAGGTCCCGATGGATCACCAGGTGGCTGTGCGCATGCTGCACCGCCGCGCAGATCGTCGCAAACAGCGCCAACCGCGCCCGCTCCCCCAACGCCCGCTCCCGGCAGTACTCCGGCAACAGCCGCCCCTCGATGTACTCCATCACCAGGTACGGCCGCCCGTCCTCGGTCGACCCGCCGTCCAGCAACCGCGCAATATGCGGATGGTCCAGCAGCGACAGAATCTGCCGTTCCTGGGCAAACCGCCGGATCACCTCGTTCGTGTCCATCCCCCGCTTGATCAGCTTAATCGCCACAGTCTGCTGAAAGCCCCCGTCCACCCGCTCGGCCCGCCAGACGGTCCCCATCCCGCCCCGGCCCACCTCCGCCTCCAGCCTGTAAGGGCCAATCAACTGCCCCGGCTCCATCTCCACTGGCGCCAGCTCGGAGTCCAACATCAGTTCCACCTGCCGCCGCAGGTCCGCGTCATCCCCGCACTCCCGCTGCAGATACGCCGCCCGCTCCCCCTTCGGCAACGCCGCCGCCCCGTCAAAAAGGCCGCAAACCTGCCGCCAACGATCTCCACTCTCAGCCCGGGCGCTCATTAGTATAATTTACTGAACTTCGCCCGTGACCATACGACTCCTACTCCTCCTCACCCTCTCCGTACTGGCCACCGCGGCCCCGGCCTGGCAGATCTCGACCATCTCCTCCCGCCCCGACAAAGTCAGCGGCGGCGACGCCCTCGTCCGCATCGACGTTCCCAACAACATCCCTCTCACCGGCATCACCGTCCGCCGCAACGGCCAGGACATCACCGCCTCCTTCCGCCCCGACCCCGCCCAGCACGCTCTCACGGGCGTCGTCCGCGGCCTCCGCCTCGGCCAGAACACGCTCGAAGCCTTCACCGGCGGCACGCCAACCGCCCAACTCTCCGTCATCAATTACCCCTCCACCGGCCCCATCTTTTCCGGCCCCCAGGAGCAGCCCTTTATCTGCCAGACGCAGAACTTCAAGCTCCCCGACGGCTCCTCCCCGGGCCCCGCGCTCGATGCCGATTGCTCCGTCAAAACCGTCGTCCAATACATCTACCGCCCCACCGGCTCCCGTGACTTCAAGCTGTTCGTCAACAACGCCCCCGACGTCGATACCACCACCACCACTACCGGCCAGAAGGTCCGCTACATCGTCCGCGTCGAAACCGGCACGCTCAACCGTTCCCTCTATCAATTCGCCATCCTCCAGGATCCGGCCACCCCCGCCGCCCGCTCCTGGAACCGCCGCCTGCTCTACACCTTCGGCGGCGGCTGCACCGGCGGCTGGTTCCGTCAGGGCGCCAACATGCCCAACGTCCTCAACGACGACATCGTCGGCCGGGGCTACGCCGAGGCCTCCGCCTCCCTCAACGTCTTCGGCAATAACTGCCAGGACGTCGTCGCCACCGAGACCATGATGATGGTCAAGGAACGCTTCATCGAAGCCAACGGCCCGCCCGCCTTCACGTTCGGCCGAGGCGGCTCCGGCGGCTCCTATCAGCAGCTCCAAATCGCCGATGGCTACCCCGGCCTCCTCGATGGCATCATCCCCTCGGCCACCTTCCCGGACGTCGTCGAAACCACCCAGTTCCTCGTCGACGCCCAGCTCCTCGACAACTACTTCACCCGCTTCGGCCGCGCCCTCACCGACGACCAGAAGAAGGCCATCTCGGGCGTCGGCACCCTCAAGAACATCAACCCCGTCGGCAACGGCGCCGGCCGCATCAACCCCACCAAATTCTGCCCGCCCGAGCTGCCCCAGGAGCTCCGCTACCACCCCACGCTCAACCGCGCCGGCGCCCGCTGCGACATCTTCGATCACACCGTCAACGTCTACGGCCGCGACCCCGTCACCGGCTTCGCCCGCCGCGCCATCGATAACGTTGGCGTCCAATACGGCCTCACCGCGCTCAACACCGGTGCCATCAACGCCGCCCAGTTTCTCGACCTCAACGAAAAGGTCGGCGGCTACGACAACGACGGCAACATCACCGCCACCCGCGCCGTCGCCGATCCGCAAGCCCTCCGCGCCTCCTACCAGACGGGCCGAGTCACCTACGGCGGCAACGGCCTCGCGCGCATCCCCATCATCGATTACCGCGCCTACACGGACCTGACCGACGCCGGCGACGTCCACCAGAAGTACCACTCCTACTCGCTCCGCGAACGGCTCCGCGCCGCCAACGGCACCGCCGCCAACCAGGTCCTCCTCGTCGCCGCCCAGCGCTCCAACAAGGTCCACGCCTACGCCGTCACCAAGATGGACGAATGGCTCACCAACCTCGCCAAGGACACCTCCAACGCACCGGTTCTGGAAAAGATCACCCGCGCCAAACCAGCCGACCTGGTGGACTCCTGCTACCTCGCCAACGACGTTCGCATCCTTGAACCCCAGAACTTCTCCGGCGGCGAGTGCAACAAGACCTACAAGACCTTCCCGCCCCCGCGCATGATCGCCGGCGGCCCGATTACCAACAACGTTCTCAAGTGCCAGTTGAAGCCCATCGACCCGGCCGACTACGCCGTCCCCTTCACCGATGCCGAACGCCAGCGCCTCCGCCGCGCGTTCCCCACCGGCGTCTGTGACTGGAAGAAGCCCGGCGTCGAACAGCAGAAACCCGTCGGCACCTGGCTCCAATACTGACCCCCATGAAAATCCCCAACCTCTCCCTCCCCGCGTACGTGATGGAGCACTGGGCCGGCTTCGGCGATAAGCCCGCTCTCATCGACGCCGCCTCGGGTCGCGCGCTCTCCTACGCCACGCTCGGCGCGCAGGCCCGCACGGTCGCCGCCAACCTCGCCGCGCGCGGCATGCGCACCGGCAACACCTTCTGCCTCTACGCGCCCAACTCGCTCGAATACCCCATCGCCTACTATGGCATCCAACTGGCTGGCGGCATACCGACCACCGCCAACCCGCTCTACAGCTACGAGGAGCTCACCAAACAGCTCGTCGACAGCCGCGCGACCGGTATTCTGACGGTGCCCGAGTTCCTCGATAAAGCGCTTGGCGCGGCGGCCGAAGCGGGCATCGCGGAGGTCTTCGTTTTCGGCGAAGCGCCCGGCGCGCTGCCATTCGCGCTCCTCCTCGCGGATGGCGTGCCGCCGGCCGCCAACGGCCCCGCCACGCTCGCCGCCCTGCCTTATTCCAGTGGCACCACGGGAAGCGCCAAAGGTGTCATGTTGACCCACGCCAACATGATCGCCGCCATCATCCAGACGATCGCCTATGAGGACACGGCGGCCGACGACGTCACCATCGCCTTCCTGCCCTTCTTCCACATCTACGGCCAGCAGGTGATCCTCAACTGCGGCCTGCGCCAGGGCTCGACGCTGATCGTCATGTCCCGCTTCGACTTCGAAGGCTTCTGCCGCGCGGTCCAGCACTACCGCGCCACCCGGCTCTACCTCGTCCCGCCCATCGTTCTGGCGTTGGCGAAATCGCCCATCGTCGCCCACTACGATTTCTCCTCCGTCCGGAACATCGTGGCCGGCGCCGCCCCGCTCGGCGCTGAGCTCACACGGACCGCGAGCGAGCGCATCGGAACACTCGTCCGCCAGGGCTACGGCATGACAGAGACGGCCTGCATCATCTCCATCACGCCTACCGGCCACGAGCCGCCGCAACTGGACACGGTGGGCCTGCCGGTGGAGGGTTGCGAGACGAAGCTCGTCGATGGCGAACTCTGGGTGCGCGGCCCGCAGATCATGCAGGGCTATCTGAACCGCCCGGTGGAGACCGCCGAGATGCTGCTGCCCGATGGCTGGATGCGGACCGGGGACATCGCCGAGATCGATGACAACGGCTGGCTCCGCATCGTTGACCGCTGCAAGGAGCTGATCAAGTACAAGGGCTGCCAGGTGCCACCGGCCGAACTGGAAGCGCTGCTCGTCAGCCATCCGGCGGTGGCCGACGCCGCCGTCATCGGCATCCCCGACGAGGAGGCCGGTGAGATCCCCAAGGCCTTCGTCGTCCGCCGCGATGCCATCACCGCCGAAGAGTTGGCGCGGTTCGTCAACGAGCGCGTGGCCCCGTTCAAGAAAGTCCGCCAATGGGAGTTCGTCGACGTCATCCCCAAATCCCCGTCGGGCAAGATCCTCCGCCGCCTGCTGCGCTCCACTTCGTAGACAATCAGTTGTATGCGCTATTGCCTTCTGCTTGCCGCGAGCGTCCTTCTTGCCGCGACCGATGATGCGACGTTTCTGAAGGATTTGAAGTACCGGCAGGCGGGACCGTTCCGCGCCGGGCGTGTGACGGCGGTGGCCGGGCACGCTGCGCAGCCGGCCACGTATTACTTCGGCGCGACGGGCGGCGGCGTATTTAAAACCACCAACTCCGGCGCCTCCTGGGCGCCCGTCACCGATGGCTTTCTGAAGACCGGTTCGGTGGGCGCGCTGGCGGTGGCTGACTCCGACGCGAAAACGATCTACGTGGGCATGGGCGAACAGGCCATTCGCGGCAACGCCTCGCACGGCGATGGCGTGTATAAATCCGTCGACGCCGGCCGCACCTGGACCCACGTGGGTCTGGCCGAGACGCGGCAGATCGGCCGCGTGCGCGTGCATCCGAAGAACGCGGACATCGTCTACGTCTGCGCGCTGGGCCACATGTCGGGCGCGAACAAGGAGCGGGGCGTGTTCAAGTCGCTCGATGGCGGTAAGAACTGGAAGCAGGTTTTCACGCGCGGCGATAAGGCCGGCTGCGTCGATTTGATTCTGGACCCATCGAACGCGAACGTCCTCTACGCGGGCTTCTGGCAGGTGGTGCGCACGCCGTACAGCATGGAGTCCGGCGGGCCGGGGAGCGGGCTTTTTAAGTCCATCGACGGGGGCGAGACGTGGACCGAGATCGGGCGCAACCCGGGCGGGCCTTCGAAGGGCGTGCAGGGCAAGATTGGCCTGACGGTTTCACCGGTGAACCCGGAGCGGGTGTGGGCCATCATTGAGGCCGAAGACGGCGGCGTGTTCCGCTCCGACGACGGCGGCAAGAAGTGGACCCGCGTGAACGAACAGCGCATGCTGCGCCAGCGCGCCTGGTACTACTCGCGCATCTATGCCGACCCGTTGAAGCCGAACACCGTCTACGTGCTGAACGTGAGCTTCCACCGCTCCGACGACGGCGGGCGCACGTTTACCTCCATCGGCACGCCCCACGGGGACAACCACGATCTGTGGATCGCGCCGAACAACTCGGACCGGATGATTGAAGGCAACGATGGCGGCGGAGTGGTGTCCAGCAACGGCGGCCGCTCGTGGTCCCCGATCCTGAATCAGCCCACGGCGCAGTTTTATCGCGTGACGGTGGACAACGATTTTCCGTATGCCATTTACGGCGCGCAGCAGGACAACTCGACGATTAAGATGAAGTCCCGCGGGAACGGCGGCTCTATCAGCGAGAACGATTGGCACGACGCCGGGGGCGGGGAGAGCGGCTGGATGGCGCCGGACCCGAAGGATTCGCAGATCGTTTATGCCGGTTCTTATGGGGGCCTGTTGACGCGCTACGACCACCGCTCTGGGCAGATCCGGAACATCAACGTCTGGCCCGATAACCCGATGGGCGCCGGGGCCGAAGCCATGAAGTATCGCTTCCAGTGGAACTTCCCGCTGCTGTTTTCGCCGCACGATCCGAATGTTCTCTACACGGGCGGCAATATGGTTTTTCGCTCGACGAACGAGGGGCAGAGCTGGCAGGCGATCAGCCCGGATTTGACGCGGAACGATAAATCGAAGCAGGGTTCGTCCGGCGGGCCGATCACCAAGGACAACACGAGCGTCGAGTACTACTGCACCATTTTCACGATCGCCGAATCGCTGTTGGCAAAGGGCGTGATCTGGGCGGGGAGCGACGACGGGCTGGTGCATGTGACGCGCGACGGGGGGAAGACCTGGAGCAACGTGACGCCCGCGGCCGGCATGATGCCGGAGTGGATTCAGATCAATTCGATTGAGGCGTCGCCGCACGACCCGGCCGTGGCCTTCGTGGCCGCGACGGCGTACAAGAGCGACGACCATCGCCCGTATCTGTATCGCACCGGTGACTACGGGAAGACATGGAAGAAGATCGTCACGGGCATTGCCGAGAATGCGTTTACGCGCGTGGTTCGCGAGGACCCGAACCGGAAGGGACTGCTGTTTGCCGGGACAGAAACCGGGATCTACATGTCCGCCGATAGTGGGGATAACTGGCAGCGGTTCCAACTGAATCTGCCGGTGGTGCCGATCACCGATATGGTGTTTCACAAGCGGGAGAACGATCTGATCGTTGCCACGCAGGGGCGGAGCTTCTGGGTGCTGGACGACCTGCAGATCCTGCCCCAGATGACCGACGCAGTGCGGACGGCCGACGTCCATCTGTTCGCGCCGAAGCCGGCGATCCGCTATGCGGGTCCGGGCTTTGGCCGGCGCGGCGGGGGCGGGTCGGCGGGGCAGAATCCGCCGAATGGCGTTGTGGTGCAGTACATGTTCAAGGAGAAGGCGCAGGGCGAGGCGACGATCGAATTCCTGGACGCGGCGGGCAAGCTGATCAAGAAGTTTTCGAGCAAGGCCGAGGCGCGGGCCGCCGGCGCGCCGGCGGGTGGCGGCGACGATGACGAGGGGCCGCGCGGGGCGGCGCCGACGCCGCTTGTGCCTATCGAGAAAGGGCTGAACCGCTTTGAGTGGGACATGCGCTATCCGGACGCGGTGAGCTTCCCGGGCATGATTTATTGGGCGGCGAGTTCGCGTGGACCGATCGCGGTGCCGGGATCTTATACGGTGAAATTGACGGTCGGCGGCAAGACGTTTACGCAACCGTTCACGATCCGGAAAGATCCGCGCATGGGCGGAAGCGTGGCCGATCTGCAAAAGCAGTTGGACCTGTCGCTCCAGTTGCGGGACAAGGTTACGCAGACGAACGAAGCGGTGATTCAGATCCGCGATATCCGGAAGCAGATTGAGGATTTGGTGGCGCGCGCGACGTCGGCGAAGGATGTGGTGGAGGCGGGTAAGAAGCTGGCCAAGGAGCTGACGGAAGTGGAGCAGGAGCTGTATCAGACGAAGAACCAGAGCGGCCAGGATCCGTTGAACTACCCGATCAAGTTGAACAATAAACTGGCGGCATTGCTTGGCGTGGTGCAGAGCTCGGACACGGCGCCGACGGCGCAATCGAACCAGGTGTTTGAAGACCTGGCGACGAAGGTGAACGGGCATTTGCGGCGGCTGGAGGGGCTGGTGGGGACGAGCGTGCCGGCGTTTAACAAGCTGGTTCGGGATGCGTCGGTGCCGGCTGTGATTGTGAAAGGGAAGTAGCGGAGCTGGGTTCGTTTTGGAGGACGGCCGGGCGGAGGGCTGGGGAGAGGCCGTGTTGGCGGGCTTGCGTTGGATTTGGGGACAGGCTAAAGCCAGTCCCCGGAGGGGGGTGCGGCTGCGTGGGGGATACTGCTACGGCGCCGGTTGGGCCGTCGTGGCGTCGAGCAAGGATTGCAGGGGCTGGGGCTCCTTCGGGGGCAGGACGTGGGCGACCAGGATGATGGTTCCGGGTTCGCCTTGCGGGGTGAGCAGGACGCGCAGGTATTGGATCGCCAGTGAACGTGGGGCGGAGGTCTCGCGGTCGGTCAGTTCCAGGACTTTGACGCGGCGGCCGAGCATGGCGGCGCTGAGTAGCGCGCGTTGTTGGGCCGCGCCGAGGCCGGCTTCCCCGTTGGCAGCCATGAACTGGCGGGCGGCACTGTTTTCGTACTCCAGCTCTCCTTCGGCGCTGAAGACCCAGACCGGGTCTCGGAGTACGGCGAAGATGTCCCGATACTGGGCGTCCATGTCGGCCACAACGACACCGGTGGATTCACGGATGCGCTGAGCGGAGTGGATGCGATTGGCGTTCCAGACGATCATGGCGAACATGCTGCCGGCGCTCATCAGGACATGGAGGAGCAGGCCGAGATCGGGCTGGAGCAGGCCGGCGCTTTGGGCCTGATGGCGGAGGATGGCCAGCAGGACGGGGATGAGAAACGCGAGCGGGAACATGACACGCGCCGCTTCCGCCTCCGGCCCGCGCTGGGCCAGGACCTTCAGCACGCCGGGGGCGCGAGTGGCGGTGGAGAGAATATAGGCGATGGCGGTGAGGATGGCGAGCGGGATCAGATCGACCCGCAACAGCGACGGCACCGGCGCCATGGCCGTGCGGGAGAGCAGCAGAGAGATCCAGCAGGAGCTGAGGAACGTGCAGACGAGAGCGGTGAGGACGGCATCGACCCGGATGTGGGGCAGGCGCTGTTTGCTGACGAGACTGAGGCCGATGGCGAGATAGCAGATGCCGACGGAGTGGCCGCCGACGATGAGCGATGCGCCGACGATGATGAGGCAAATCCGCGACGTTTGGACGACGGCCCGGACGGAACGGCTATGGGCTTCCAGCCGCGACATGCGAACGGCAAAGCCAATGAAGATCAGGCCCAACGCTTCTTCGGGCGAGACCCAGAGCACGGCGATGGCGCCGCCGGTCTGCCCGGTCCAGACGCTGAGCAGCGAGAGGATGCCGAGCGCGATGGCGAGGAAGCAGCTAACGCGCAGGATGAGAGCGGGCCAATAACGGGCTGGACCCTCGTGATTGACGGTTGGATGCACTTGTCCACAGATCGGCTGGTTTTCTGGAAGTCTGAGAGAAATGCCTGGCATCCGATTACATCCGGCGCCGGCGCATGCCGGGCACGAATCCGCTGTTGCGAACGTGGATGCGAATGCGGCAGGGGTCGCCGTCGCTTGCGGGGCAGGCGTGATCGACACTGACGCGCAGGCGTCCGGCGACGACTTCGCTTTGACTGCGGGTGTGAATGGCGAGGGCGAGGCCTGGGGGCACGTCCATATTCAGCCGGGAAAAGACGGTGGCGGAGGCGGCGATCATCTCCTGCTTGATGGCGCGGCCGGACTCGGTGCGGCGGTAGTGGCCCTCCATCAGGACGCCTTCGAGGCCATTTTCATTGGTGGGAGGGGCGTAGGCGGTAACGGTGATATCGCGCCATTCCGACTTGGCTGTGGGGGCGGTGGTACGGCAGGCGTAACCGCCTTCGCGCAGGGCGTCTTCGGTGGAGACGCCCTGGTCCCGCAGGGCTTCACAAACCCCCTTTGCCCCACGACTGGGCAGGACGTCTTCCTGGCATCCCAGCAGCAGGACGGCCAGAGACACCGCGAGCGCAAATCCGCAATTCAGCGGCAAGCCGGCACCCTCCTCCAACTCAAACCCAGCGGTCAATTCATACTTGTTTGTATGACCAAATCGTCGCACGGCGCGGGACTTTTTGACATGCGGCGGACGCCCTAGCGCCTTTAGGTTTAAAGGGGTAGCTACGCCTTCACGTCGTAGCACCAGAGGCAGCCGAGATCTCGAATATACATGCGGCCGTTGGCGATGACGGGATAGGACCAGGCGCGTTCGCGGGCATCGCGGCGACGGGGCGGGCTGGGCGGGGAGAAGCGGCCTTTTTCGCGGTAGGCGGCGGTGGTGGCTTCGACGAGAGCCACTTCGCCGGATTCGGAATGGTAATAGAGATTTCCGTCGGCGAGCATGACGGCGCCGGGGCCGAAGGCGGCGTCCTGCCAGTGGATTTTGCCGGTGAGGAAATCGGCGGCGACGGGGCCTTGTTGGTTCGTTCCATAGAGGACATCGCCGTGGAGGACCTGGCCGCCGAGGGTGTTGGGCATGTCGCGGCCAAGGTAGATCTGTTCGGCAGTTACGCTGGCGCCATTGGCGGTGAGTTGGATGAGGCCACCGTTGAAGCGGCGGGCGTTGGTGGAATAGATGTAATTCCCTTTGGCGATGGGAGAGGCGATGTTGGCGGGGCCACCTGCGGTGCCGGTGTAGCGCCAGAGGAAGGCGCCGGTTTTGGCGTCGACGCCGACGACGCCTTTGTCGAGGAACTGGACGTATTGGCGGCGGCCGGCGGCTTCGCTGACGATGGCGGTGGAGTAGGCGGCTTTGTCGCCGCCGGGGATGGCGGATTTCCAGATCGTCGCGCCGGTCCTTTTGTCGATCGCGGCCATGGTGGCGGTGGGGCCGCCGGGGGTGATGACGAGGGTGTCGCCGTCGATGAGGGGCGATTCGGCGTAGCCCCAGATGCCGGGCGTACCGGCGAAATCGGCACGGGCGCTTTTGCGCCAGAGGACTTCGCCGGTATCGGCGCGGAGGGCGGCGAGGTCGCCATCGGAGGAGAAGGCGTAGAGCTTATCGCCATCGATGGCGGGCGTGGAGCGGGCCATGGGGTAGGGCGGCTGCTGGTTGGGATTGCCGACGCCACCGAGGTGGGCGCTCCATTGCGGCTCGCCGGTTTTGAGGGAGAGGGCCTGGACGAACTCGTCGTCGAGACCGTGGTTGCTGACGGCGTAGATGAACTTCGAGGTGACGGCGACGGTGCCGTAGCCATCGCCGATGTCGGGTTGTTGCCAGAGGAGTTTGGGACCTTCCTTGGGCCACTGTTTGAGGAGACCGGTTTCGGTTGAGATGCCGGTGCGGGCGGGGCCGCGGAACTGGTTCCAATCGGCGGCGAGCGCGGGAAGGGCAGAGGCGAGGAAGAGGCGGCGGCGCATGGTTGTGACCCTACTCAATATACTAGGATCGGGAGTGTTTACTGCTTTTGTCTGCGCGCCCAGGGGGCTTTCGTTCTGGGGCGGATGGGGTCGTGGTTGGCGCGGATTTTGGCTAGCGCCTTGTTTTGGATTTCGAGGCCTTGTTCGAAGATGCCGCCTTCGGCGATCAGCGTCTTTTGCAGGTCGGGGATGCTGATGGCTTGGACGCTGGTTCCTTTGGCGATGGCCTGGGCGGCGGCGATGCCGGCGGCGTGGCCGAGGATCATGTACTGGGGTTCCATGCGCATGGACGAATACACCACGTGGCTGGCCGAGAAGCAGACGGGCACTAGCAGGTTTTCTGATTCGGCGGCTTTGGGGACCAACACGCGATAGGGGATCTGGTAGGGCTTCACGGGAACTTCCATGTTGCCTTCATTGAGTACGATGCCTTCGGGCGTGGCGTAGCGCTGCACGTTGTGGGAGTCCGAGTTGTAGCTCCCCATGCCGATGACGTCGGGCTTGGTGAGTTCGGTTTGCAGGTCCTTTTGCGTGGCGACGAAATCGCCGACCATGCGGCGGGCTTCGCGGACGTAGAGCTGGTTGGGCCAGTTGTTGGTATCCGTAAACTCGTCCTTGGCCAGGCCCCATTCGGCCCACTCGGCGCGGGTTTGCGGATCGACCTGCGGGTCGTTGGCGAGGAAGTAGTAGAGGCCTTGCTGGTAGTCGATGTGATCCTGCCAGATGCGGGCGCGGGTGGCATAGGAGCCTTCGGGGTATTCGTAGTTCTTGCCGATGTAGTCGGTGGAGAAGCCGCCGCGGTTATTGAGGTCGGCTTTGCCGTTGGGGATGACGCGGATGAGTCCGACTTCGTTGACAGTGAGCGGACGGCCGATGTATTCGGCGGTGGCCTTCAGGTAGCGGGCGAGGAGGGCGTAACGGTTGGGATCGTAGTTGGCCGGCTTGGGCCAGGGGACGCGGTTGGCTGGGACCTTGGTGGCGATGACGCGGAAGTTGTAGGCCTGGATGCGCTTGTCGGCTTCGCCGGGCGTGCCGCGGGGGGCGGCGGAGATTTCGGGGAGGAGTTTGCCGTTGGCGTCGTGGGCTTTAATGTCGGTGGGGAAATTGTGATTTTCGGTGTGGTCCTGGATGCCGGCGAGGGATTCGCCGTACTGGGCGCGGCCTTCGCGGCCGTAGGTGTAGCTGACGCCGGCCTGGGCCATGAGGTCGCCTTCGTAGGAGCAATCGGCGAAGACTTTGCCTTCGAAGCGGGCGCCGTTTTCGGTCTTGATGGCGGTGATGCGCTTGCCTTGTTTTTCGACGCCTCTCTTCTCCACCAGGCGGTGGCCGGTGAGGAGGGTGACCTTGGCATCGGCAAGCATCTGGCGCATGACCTGTTCACCGGCGCCGGGTTCGGGCATCCAGGCGAGTTGCTGGAGGTGGCGATCCACCTGGTAGTGGCGTCCGGCCCGCCAGTAGAATTCCAGCGCCATGCCGCCGATGACTTCGATCTTGCCGACATCGGTGCCGGAGAGGCCGCCGGTGACCATGCCGCCGACGTGCTGGCCGGGTTCGAGGAGGACGGTGGAGAGGCCACGGCGGGCACCGGAGATGGCGGTCATGACGCCGCCGGCGGTGCCTCCGTAGACGACGAGATCGTAGCTGTAGGCGGAGCCGGCGAGGGCGGCGAGGAGAAGGAGCGTTTTCATTGGCGTTTGCGGATGGAGGAACGGGGGATGACCAGGGCCATGGAGCCGCGTGCGGTTACCACTTCGTACTTCCCTTGAAAGGCTATCAACAAATGGGCGGCCCATTCTTCGAGGCCGTGATCGGCCATGAGTTGCTGGACCATGTCGGTGGTGGCCATTTCGAGACCGCGGTCGAGGGAGCTTTGGAATTCGGCTTGCGATCCGATGCTGATGATGGCGTCGGCTGTTTCCACGCGGGGGCCGGTGAGCTTGGCGGCTTTGCGGATGGCAACGGAGAACTCGACATCCATGGAGGTTTCGACGCCGTTGCCGGTGGGTTCGCCATCGCCTTGCAGGGCGTGGCCGTCGCCCAGAAAGAGCATGGCGCCGGGGTGCGAGACGGGGAGGACAACGGTTGCGCCTTCGCCGATGCGGTTGTAATCGAGGTTGCCGCCGTAGGAGCCGCTGGGGCTGGAGGTGGGGGCGAAGTCGCCGGCCGGGGCGACGCCGACGCAGCCGAGCATGGGCTTGGCCGGGAACTCGAGGACGATGGCCTTGCTGCCGGGTTCGCGGAGGCGGACGATGTTTTTGGTGAGGTCCAGATCCCAAGGGACGTAGTGGGCGAAGCCTTTGCGGACGGCGTCCATTTTGTAGTTGGGCGGGTAGGTTTTTTCGATGTAGTCCGGCGTCATGGCGAAGAGGCCCAGGCGGTAGCTGGAGTAACCCCAATTGCGGTTGAGGCGCATCTTGTGGAAGGTGATGGCGACGGCGTCACCGGGTTCGGCGCCTTCGACATAGAAGGGCCCGGTGAGGGGGTTGGGACCGCCGGACCGTTCTTTGCCTTCGAAGTCCTTGCCGGAGGAGTCGAGGGTTTTGGTGGTTACCTTTTCGCCGGGCTTGATGCGTTGCTTGACGGGATGTTTGTGGAAGAACGTCCGGTAGTATTCTTCGGCCGGGAGGGCGAGCGCAAGGAGGAGGAAGAGAGCGAGGGTTTGGGGCACGGTGGGACCGTCCACCAATTTATCGCTTTCGGGGGTCGATGTAGGTGATGGTTTGTTGGAGGAGCGGCTGGTTGGCGCGGCGGACTCTTAGTGTGACGACGAGTTCCTTCGCATTCGGGCGGAGGGTAAGTTCGCCGGTGGGCTGGTATTGGTCGAGGAGGTCGAGCTGTTCCTGATTGACGGTGAGGGTGGCGGATTGGAGAGGCTCGGTTGCGATGGGACCGGATTCCCGCCATTGGATACGGACGGCGGCTTTGGTGGATTGGAGGTTGAGGGTGACACGGGGAAGAGGGTCGACATCGACCGAGGCCGAGACGGGCCAGAAGGAGGCGGCCAGGAGGAGCAGCAGGGTGGCGGCGAGGACGGGCCACCCCGTCGAAGCGGGCATCTGTTTCGTTTCGGGCGGCGGGGTTCGCTTTGGGATTTTTGGCGTTTCGGAACGGAACGTGACGGCGGTGGGGACGGGATCTTCTCCGGTCCAGATGAGAGCGCTGGCGCGGGTGGCGGTGATGGGGGCGACGGCGATATGGAGGCCGG
The DNA here is from genome assembly GCA_044358225.1 of Bryobacteraceae bacterium. GTDB lineage: Bacteria > Acidobacteriota > Terriglobia > Bryobacterales > Bryobacteraceae. The sequence continues at coordinate 15,342 of JBIKOG010000032.1, forward strand.
GGGCGGTGGATCGTTTGGGCAGTCGGCGATGAATGGACCATTGGCCGACGGCGTAGGGCTCGATGGCGTCCGAGAAACCAGTGATTTCAGGGCCGTTGGGACCGCATCTACCGAGCATTGAGCCGGTGCGGGTCTCGCCTTCGCCGGGTTTCGCGGTGAATGTCTGGAAGGCCAGCTGGCAGAGTTGGGACTGGACTTCGGGAGCGACCGCGATGGTGGGAAGCGTAGCTGTGGCTGTCAACGGGAAATTCCTCCGCGGGGAGGAAGAGCATGTTGGTTGCCAAACGGGCTAGTGCCCGAGATTGCCGGTTTTGGCGTGGGCGGCCATCTTATCGGCGGCGCGGAAGGCGAGGGCCTGGATGGTGGCGGTGGGTTGCTGGCGGCCGGAGGTGACGAGACTGCTGCCATCGACGAGGAAGAGATTGGGCACGTCGTGGGTTTGGTTGTCGCGATTGACCACGGAGCGTCGTTTGTCGTTACCCATGCGGGCGGTGCCCATGATGTGAACGGTGAAGGAGACGGGGTCGACGGGGAATTGCCAGACCTTTGTGGCGCCGGCGGCTTCGAGGATTTCCACCTGGCGGGCGAGGAGCCAGCGCATGGTGGCGAGATCGTCGGGCGGACTGTCGTAGGTCATGCGGAGGGCGGGCAGGCCCCAGGCGTCTTTGACGGTGGGGTCGAGATCGAAGCCGTGTTTTTCGTAGGGCAACGCGGTGCTGTGGCTGAGCACCATCATGCTGCGGGTGAAGGCGTTGGCGAGGAAGCTGCGGAAGCCGTTGCCGTAGCGGGGAACGTCCTTGGGGAGGCCATCGAGGGCGAAGGAGATGGGGTAGAAATCGAAGCGGGCATCGAGACCGCCACCGCCCCAGAAGCCGCGTTTGTTGGGGTCGGCGTCGTAATAGTCCCAGAGGGCGCGAGTGACCTGGATACCCTTGAACTCGTTGAGCTGTTCGGGGAAGAGGCCCATGGCGGCGGAGCCGTTGTCGACCATGAGATTGCGGCCGACCTGGCCGGAGGAGTTGGCGAGGCCGTCGGGAAATTGGGCGGATTTGGAGAGGAGGAGGAGGCGCGGGGTTTCGGCGCCATTGGCACAGACGACGACGGCTTTGGCGCGCTGGCGGTGCTCCTTGCCGCGGGCGTCGAAGTAGATGACGCCGGTGGCGCGGCCGGCTTTATTGGTTTCGATTTTGCGAACGTAGCAGTGGGTGCGGAGCTGGCAACGGCCGGTTTTGAGGGCGGCCGGGATCATGGCGGCGAGGGTGGAGGACTTGGCGCGGACTTCGCAGCCGAAGCGTTCGCAGAGGCCGCAATGGGTGCAGGCCTGGCGGCCCTTGTAGGGTTTGGAGAGGATGGCGACGGGAGCCGGGAAGGGGTGGAGGCCGAGCTTTTTCGCGCCGCGTTCGAAGAGCACGCCGGAGGATTTGACCGGCATGGGCGGGAGCGGGTACGGGCCGGAGCGGGGGGCTTCGAAGGGGTTGGCGCCGGCGAGGCCGGAGATGCCGAGTTCACGTTCGGCCATGGCGTAATAGGGTTCGAGTTCGGCGTAGGTAATGGGCCAATCTTCGAGAGAGGAACCGGCGACGGCGCCCCAGCGGGACTTTTCGCGGAAGTCGTTTTCGGTGAAGCGCCAGTAGTTGCCGGTGAAATGGACGGTGCCGCCGCCGACCTGCCTGCCGTAGCCGACGGCGGGTTGGACCTTGGCGGTTTCGGCGGTGTTGCGGCGGTAGGTGTTGGGCTGGCGGGTGTGGTTGTTGGTGAGGTAGAAACGATGGACGAATTGGAGTTCATCGTGAGTGAAATCCTTTTCGGTGAGGTGTGCGCCCTGTTCGAAGAGGACGACGGAGAAGCCGGCTTCGGCGAGCTGTTTGGCGACGACGGCGCCGGCGGCGCCGGAGCCGACGATGAGGAAGTCGGGCTCGCTCATTTGGAGCCTTCCGCGTCGTAGTGACCGAAGGGGGGCGTGAAGCCCATTTTGTTTTCGAAGCCGATGAGGCGCCAGCCGGTTTCATTGGCGTTGCCGCCGTATTTGGGGTCGCTCAGGAAGCCCATGATGGTGTGGGTTCTGATCGCTTCGAAGAAGGGGTCGCCTTCTTTGGGGGCTTGTTTGGTGGCGAGGCCGGTGCGGTAGACCGCGCGGTCTGGTTCGGGGGCGGTGGCGAGCAGCGCGTCGATGAAGTAGACGACGCCGGCTTCGCGGGCGCCGGGGCCTTCGTCGGAGGGGATGATGACCGAGGCGAGGGCGGCGATGCGATCGGCTTCGGGTTGGGTGAAGAATTTGAGTTTGCGTTGGCCTGGGGGGAGGGCCATTTGTTCGTGGGCGTGCTGGGCCGCGGCGGGGGCGGCGAGCATCCACAGTTGCATCCACTCTCGGCGCTGCATGGTTTATTTACGGTAGCAGGCTGGTGAGGTGGAGAACGGCGTGGGGTAGGAGTCAGTTGCGCTATATTCTTAATCGATGGCGTCATTCGACGATTCCTTTCGCGCCTTCCACGAGCAGCATTGGGCGCTACTCGTCGAACACTGCCGGCGCGACACCGCGAACATCCACGCAGCCGAGGATGCGACCAGCAATGCGTTCCTATCTCTGCTCATCGCACGAAGCGTATCGGCGAGCGAACTTTACGCGATCGCCAACACGGAACTTAGTCACCAACCCAAGGATCTGTTAACACCGCATCCCTCCCGGTACATGGCGCCCACGGCCACACCGGAAGAGAGTGCAATGCACTCCGAGCACAAGCGGCGCATCCACGAAGCCTTCCTGCTTCTCCCCGACCTTTGGCGCACCGTGCTCATGTTATCCCTCCACGGGGTTCAGTCAGCCGGCATCGGGCGTCACCTCAAGAGACATGTGGAGGACATCGACTACATCTGGAAGCGCACTATGTTCCACCTACGACGGTGGTGTATCGACCCGACAACACGACCGCAGCGCGACACTCCGTAGCCCGTTTGGGGTGCGGCGAGCGGGGAGAGTGGTTTGCCGGCGGCGGCGTAGCGGGCGGCTTTGGGGCCGAGATCATATTCGCGAGTGGAGACGGAAACTTCGACGAGGCGGCGGATGTCGGCGGGGGTGGGGTGGTTGAAAGGAAAGGCGCGGAACGGCTTGTTGAGGACGAACGCATCGGGGTCGAGCTGGTGGAAAGGATCAAGGTCCACCGTCGCGCCTTGCTCAACAAATTCCGAGGTGAAGGTAGTGTCGAGCCAAGCGACCAGGGAGTGGAGAAGGCAGGAATGAAGAGGCCATTTGCGTGCCTTCCGCACAAGGCGGCCATCGAAGAGTTCGTGGATTTCGTAGTTGACCAGACCGGCACTATGAAGCGCCTGACAGTCTTCCGCGGACAGCTTCCGCCGGAATTACGGCGGAAGCTGTGCGGAAAGCGAATCGACGGAGTTGGGCATCGGCACCCAACATGATGGCTAGAGCCCGAGGCGGTTCTGAACGATGGTCGTCGTTTTGCCGTTGATCGTGATGTTGGCCTGCCGTTTGTACAGGATGGGGTTGGACTGCAACTTCACCTGGATGGTGGCCGGGCCGGTGCCGCTGGTCTTGCTGAGGGACATCCAGTTGGCCGATTCGCTGGCGGTCCAGGAGCAGTAGGAGGGCAGGACGATATCGAGCGAAATGGTCTCGGCGAAACCATCGAGGACGGATCCGCCGGGGGCAACGAACCAGGCGTTGCAGACGAGGTTACGGACGCTGGCGATGTCGCCGGCGGAGGCCATCGTACCCATGCCCATGGTGACGCCGGCGGGCATGGCCTTCAAGGGCTCGATGGTGGGTTTGCCGTTGGAAGAGAAGGCATAGGCGCTGTAGTGCATGATGGAGCCGTAATCGTAAGCGCCGTAGTTCTTGCCGGTGGCGGTGGTGAGAAGGGCGAAGTTGCCTTCCTTGCCGGTTTCGATGTTGTCGAAGTTGATCTTCACGTACTGGTCCCGGTCCTGGCGCATCTGTTCGTGCCAGAGGCCAATGGCGTGACCGATTTCGTGGATGGCGGCGGTGGTACCGCAGGCAGGATCGAGTTCGATGAATTGGAGGCCACCGGCGCGCCCGACCGCGGACTGGCAGACACCGGTAGCGGGCCGGAAAACAATGGCATCCGTCTCATGCTGGCCGCGGATCAGAAGGCCGGGGAAGAGCGAGTTCCAGTAGTTGATGGCGCGTTCGACGTCATTGCGCTCAGAGCTCGGGTACCCAAAGGAATCGTACTCCGGAATATTAATGGCATAGGGGATGCGGAATTTGGGCCAGGCGCGATTGGCAACGGTGGTCTGCATGGATTCGCGGCTCGCGTTTTTGCCGGCGGCGGGGGAGTCTTCGGGGAGGACGATGTCGCCCTGGAGGACGGTGGTGCCATTGTGGCGGGTGGCGCGAACGAGATTATCTTCTACCATGGCGAGGACCTCCTCGCCGACCGGGGCGCCGGGGGAAGGGGTGAAGTGCTTTTGGAAGCCGATGGGTGCGGCTGCGAGCTGTTCGGCGGTCTGGCAGCGAAGCGAGTGGAGAACGAACGGGAAATCGGCGGTGGGCCGGCCGGTGGCGGTGATGGCGAAGGTATCGCCGGGGAGCCACTGGGACACGAAATCGGGCCGGTTGACAGGGCCGTGGCCGAGGTAGGGTCCATGCGCCGTTTCGCGGGCCGCGTGGAGATACATGGCTTCATCCTTAGCCAAGCCGAGGTAGGCGAACTCCAGTTGGCAGGCGGCGGCGCCGGGGACCTGGACGGTCATGCGGACGACGGACTGGCCATTGACGTAGGCGCGCCACTGGGGTTCGGCGGGCATGGCGACGGAGTAGTGGCCGGGAGCGTCTTCCATCGGCGTGACGACCGCCTGCTGGGCTACGGCGGGGAGTACAAGGGCAAGAAATATAGGGAAATATTGGGATTTCATGATGAATCGTCTCTCACTGGTCCTAGCGTGAGAGGCGATTCAAAGTTGTCATCCGTTATTGATCGAGTGCGGCGAGAAGTTTTTCCATCCAGCTGGCGTAGGACCACTCGACGGGGTCGACGAAGGCGGAGCCGAGCATGAGACCGAGGTGGAGGTGGTCTCCGCCAGCAAGACCGGACATGCCGGACTTGCCGATCTCCTGGCCCTTTTTCACGGTGTCGCCCAGCTTCACGGAGAGATCGCTCATGTGACCGTAAACGGTGAGGACGGAGAGGCCGTGATCGATGACAACGCAGTTGCCGTAGATGCCGAGGCGGCCGGCGTGGACGATTTTGCCGTTGTTGCCGGCGGGGACGGGAGCGTTTTTCGTCGAGGCCATATCGATGCCAAGGTGCCATTCGCGGTTGAGCGATTTGCCGGCATAGCGGTAGGTGCGGTGGTCGGCGAAGAGGGCTTCGGCTTTCCCGCGCGGGAGCATGACGAAGGGACCGTCCCAGAGGCGGGCGGGTTCACTTTTGGCGGCGAGGGCGGCGAGGGTGGCGTCGTTGGCGCGGCGCATGACGGAGTTGATGCGGGAGAATCGTTCGGCGGCTTCGCCCTGCGCGCCCGAGTCGAGTTCGTCGAGCACTTTGGTCATGAGCTTGTCGCCGAGTTCGAGCGTGCGGTCGCGGAATTTGACGGCGGTGACTTTGACGGGGAAGGGCGCGGTGGCTTCATCGCCGATGGCGTTACGGGCGAAGAGGAGCGGGACGGCATCGTCGTCGACTTCTGGAGGAATAGTGAAGAACGCGAGGCGCCGTTCGGGCTTGGATTTCGAGGGCCAACTGGGGAAGGTGAACTTGCCGACGCGGACGCCGGCGTCGCTCCAACCGCCGCCGACAGTAAACTGCACCAGACCGGCGCCACCGCGGCGAAGGAAGACGGGAGAGGCGTCGGCGGTGACAGTGGGTTTTTCCAGAACAACGGGCAGTTCATGGGAGATTTGCGTGGTTTGGCCGCGCAGATCGTTGGACTGGACTTCGATGATGACGGTGGCTTTGCCGGGGGCGAGGCCGGTTTTAGGGATGTTGAACGCGGCTTCGCCAGGGGCGGCGGCGGGCTGGCGGAAAGCGAAGCGGACGGCGGGTTCGACCTTTTCAAACGCGACGTTACGGACGCCGTTTTGTTCTGTGAAAACGGTGACACGGCGAGCGCCGTGGGGGTTGGTCCAACGCACTTTCAACGGCGTGGAAGGGCCGAGGGCGCGGGGGAATCCGCCGGCCACTTCGACGGCCGGGGCCGTGGACTGAAACCAGAGATACCCAGCCGCGCCGGCGGCGGCGAGGAGAAGAAGAACGGGGATTGCCCCGAGAAGAGAACGGCCTGAACCACCGAAGTAGCTCGGCTCACGCAACCCATATTCCGGCATTTTTATAACACGTCCGGAAAGCTGGGGCGCAGCTTCCGGAACACTCCATATCCGAGGTAGAAAATCACGATGCTCATGGAGAGCAGTTGGACCATAACGGGCCAATCCGGCGGGGCGCCGGAGATGAACAGAAGACGGTATTCCCCCACCAGTTTGTAGACCGGGAATTTCTGCAGAATGCGACTGGCTTCCGCGGGCAGCTTTTCCATGGGGTAGCAGATGGGGGTGAGGAAGAAGACGAGCGTGAGGAGGAAGCCGTTGACTTGTCCGAGGTCGCGGGCGAAAAGGCCGATGGCGGCCCAGCCCCAGCAGACGCCGAGTGTGATGAGAATCTGGGGGATCATCACGATGGGAAGCCAAAGCGCATCGAGGGGAATCCGCTCCCTGGTGGCCATGAGGAAAAAGAGATAAATGACCAGCGCGAAGCCGGCGGAGACGAGACCGGAAAAGACGAGATTGACGGGCAGGATCTCCACAGGGAAGACAAGTTTCTTGACGAAGTTGCGATGTTCGAGAATGACGTTGGGGGCGCGGCCGACGGCTTCGCTGATGGCCAGCCAGGGGATCATGCCGCACAGGAAGAAAAGCATGTAGATGGACGGGTTGGGGTCATCGCCAAAGCGAGTTTTCAACACGACGCCGAAGACGAACCAGTAGGCGAGCATGAGAAAGAGCGGCTGGGCAACAGTCCAGAAGCGATCGCCATAGGAGCCCTTATAGCGGCCCTGGAGGTCGCGTTCCACCATGGCGGCGATGAGGCTGCGGTTGCGCCAGATGAGGAGCCAGGGTTCGAAGACGAAACTCACCAGACGCCCAGGGAGCCCGAGCCAGCGGAGCGCCTGGATGGTAGTGCGGCGATCATCGGTGATGGACTGGGCGCCGCCCCGGACGGCGACATCGACAACGCGCATTCGTGCGCCGCGGGAATAGGCCCACCCGCGCTCGGCGCTGACGGTGGAGACGAGTACGCGGTAGTCGCCATCGTCGGTGGGAATGGGGACTTCCGATTCGACGGCTTCGGTAACCCAGGGACCTTCTTCGATAAGGGCACCGGTGCGGGCGTCGAGGAGTTGCCAGCCCGCGGCTTCGTCGCGCACGGGTTCGAGCGAGACGCGGAGCATGACTACTGGCCGCCCTCGTAGAGCCAGGCGGGGTAACGTTTGACGACGGGGCCGAGCTTTTTGCCAACGGCGTAGATGCCATCGCCACGGAGGTGCTTGGGAAGCTGGTAGCGTTCCAGGAGATGGAGGACCCAGCGCTCCTCGGGGCGCGGTTTATCGAGGAATTCGCCGGTTTCCAGACGTACGACTTCGAAGCCGGAATCCTGGAGGAGATAGTGCATTTCGCGCGGCGTGTATTCGCGGGCGTGGCGGGCTTCGACTTCCGCGCCCGGTTCGGCGGGCTTGATGTAGGCCGGGAAGAAGCCGGGATGGTAGCCCTCGAGAATCGCTCGCAAGGCGCGGAGAGAGGCGACGTTGGGCGTGGTCATCACGACGTGGCCGCCGGGGCGCAAGATGCGATTGATCTCTGCCATGAGGAACATGGGATCGCTGGGGAGATGTTCCAAAAGCTCGCAGCAGAGGATGGTGGCGAAGTGTTCGTCGGGGTACGGGAACCGGTCTTTTTCGGCGTCGAAGAGATCGACTTCGCAGGTGAAGATTTCGCCGGTTGCCGATTTCACTTCGCGATGGTCGGTCTGGCCGGCGGGGCCGTAGTAGCAGCCGCGCACTTCGCCGTAGCCGAGCCGGCCGCGGAGGGCGGGCGTCATTTGCATGTAGGCGCCCATTTCGAGAATGCGATCCTCGGGCCCGCCGGGCGGGGTGATGTTGAGCGTACGCTCCAGGCGGGTGATGTGGGTTTCGGCGTAGGAGGTGCTTTCGGCGTCGCGGGCGGCCCAGCCGAGGATGTATTCGGGCTCGACTTGTTGGGGAGCTTCGGGCGGAGGGGGTGCGTCGACAACGGCTTCGACGGGGATCTCTTCGGTGGTGGCGGCGGGCTGGGCGGGTTCGGCGTTGACCCAGGTTTTGCCATCGCGGATGGCGGCGGCGAAGTCCCGGTACATGCCGGCGACGTGGGCCCAGTTGCACTCGTCGGCAACCCACTGGCGCGCGCGTTCGCCCATGGCGCGGGCGACGCCGGGACGGGAGACGAGCAGGTTCAGGTACTCGTAGAGCGTGTCCTCTTCGCCGGCATCGACGGGGACCTTGAGGCAGATGGCGTCGGGATACTCGGCAAAGCTGCCCACGTTGGAAACGACGACGGCGCGGCCGAGGCCGAGCGAGCGGAGCAGCGTGCCGGAGCTTTCGCCGACGGTGGGAAAGCGGAGGTTGAGAATGATGTCGCAGGCCGAGATGTAGCCGGTGAACTCTTCGATGGGGACGTAGCCCATCATGCGAACGTTCTCTTCCAGGCCGAGGCCGCGGATGAGTTGGGCGACGGGAAAATCGGGGTGGGCTTCGCCGCAGAGGATCATCTTCACGTCGGGGCGGACGCGGACCAGGCGGCGCATGGCGCGGAGACTTTCGGCGATGCGCTTGTAGGGTTTGAGAAAGCCGAAGACGCCGATGAGCGGGGTGCTGTCGTCGAGGCCGAGTTTGTCTCGGAAGCCGAGGCGATCGCCATCGGGCAGCCAGGCGCCGTGGGGGATGCGGGCGACGGGGCCGTTGAACCCGGCGCGGCGGACGTCGGCTTCGACGGCGCGGCTGTGGACGATGACAGCTTTGGAACGTTCGAGCAGGCGGCGGAGCATGGGCACGCCTTCGTAATCGGGGCCGACCTCGAGGGCACGAACGCGTTCAGCGAAAGCGCGCGCCGGAGGGCCGCCGTCGTAGCCGCACGCCTCGACGTAGGCGTCCCAATCGTCGCGGCGGATGGTGAGATCCGTCATCAGATGGTGCAGGTTCGATTCGTGGAGGACGACGATGCCGGGGTGGGCGACGGCGGTTTCGTAGACGTAGTCGTGATAGCCGTTGTTGCCGATCTGGTAGACGACGGCGTCATAGGCGGCGGCGTTGAAACCGGGGCGGGCAGCGTTGATGATCTCGACGTCGGCGGCGGCGGAGAGGTGCTCCACCAGGACGGCGGAATAATCGGCGATGCCGCTCTTGGCGGGCGGCATGGGAGAAAAATGAGCGATCTTCAGCGGACCCACTCCATGGAGAAATTGCCCATTGCAAAGGGAACGCGCACAAGAGCCGGCGTGCGCGCTTCGTCCCGGGCCAGGAACAAATCCAACTCCAGTTTACCGTTGGTCGTGCCGACGGTCACCCTCAATTTGTCGGAGTCGAGCGGGACTTCGGAGACTTTGACGGATTCATTGCCGGCGAAGGCGATGCGAACGTCGTAGCCGGCGCCGAAATAGAGTTTCTGCGGGCCGGGGATGCGGCCGCGGGCCACCTCTTCGCGAACGAAGAAAAGATAGGTCAGCGCATCGCGAGGGCAGGCGGGAACGGCGAATTCACTCTTGCCCCCGCCGCCGGCGGTGACGCGGGTGGCTTTGCCATCGGCGAAGGTGGTAGTTTCCTTACCCTTGCGGGTGCCGTGCTCGAACTCCTTCTCGAAGGTCAGGGAGCAGAACTTCTCGTCGACAGTGGATTTGTACTTATCGAACACGCGGAAGCCCGGAATGGAGGCCTCGATTTGAAACTCGAGAGCCCACGTGCCGCCATCGCGGGAAGCGCGCATCTGGGCTTCTCCCAGGCCGAGTCCGCTGGGCCACTTGACCTCATAACGGAACGTCTCCTCCCGGGGCCCAGCGGCAAGGGCCGGCAGCGCGCAGAACACTCCCAACAGGTACAGCTTGTGCATTGGACTTATCGTCTTCCTACTTGCGCGGCGCCCTGCGCTTGTTTCGCGCGAACACCGGCTACCTCATAGTAGACGTCTAAAGTCTGCTGGGCCGTTCCCTTCCAACTGAAGCGGGACGCATTTTGTTGACCGAGACGCTCCTTGCGGGCGCGAAGTTCGTTGTTACGAAGCAGGTCGCGCATGGAGGTCATCATGGCTTCGGTGGAGTGGGGATCGAAGAGGACGGCGGCCGTGCCGGCGACTTCGGGCATGGCGGAAGTGTTGGCGCAGGCAACGGCGCGGCCGCAGGCCATGGCTTCGAGAATCGGGATGCCAAAGCCCTCGTAGAATGACGGGAAAACGAAGATGTCGCAGGCGTTGTAGAGCTGAAGGAGTTCGGCGTCATCGACGTAGCCGGTGAAGTGGATGCGGTTGCCGAAGGGGGAGTTTTCTGCCGCCTGATGAACCTTGGGAGCGTACCAGGTGTCCTTGCCGACCATGACGAGATGGTGGGGAAGCTCGGGGCAGTTTCCGATTAACTCTTCGAAGGCGCGGATGAGGCCGAGGGGGTTTTTGCGGGGCTGTAGATCGCCGACGTTGAGGATGAAGGGGGTAGTGATCTGGAAACGGCCTTCGACGAAAGACTTGGCTTTGGGCCGGGAGACGGGTTTGAAGATTTCCGAGCAGGCTGCCGGGACGACGGCGATGCGGCCGGGGTCGAGTCCGTAGGAGCGGGCGATGCCTTGACGGGAGAACTCGCTGAGCGTGAGAATTTTGGCGGCGCGGCGGACGGTGCGTTCGACCGAGATCTGCAGTTGCACGCGGCGGGCGGTGGTGAAAAACTCGGGATGTTCGATGTAGCTGACGTCGTGGATGCTGACGACGACGGGGGCCGGGCAGAAGAGCGGAGCGGTGTATTGGACGTGCAGGAGGTCCGGCGCGTCGGCGCGGACGCGGCGGGCAAGATCGATGCCCAGGCGAACGAAAGGATTTTCACTGACCTGGCGCGTCCGGATCCGGGACGGCACATACTCCTCCGCGCCACGCACGGAAGTGTAGGCGATGAACTCCGATTTCTTGTCTAGCGACGCGAAGCCCTCCAGCAGGCTGCGAACGTACACCTCGTTCCCTGTCAGATGCCTGCCGATTGCGTGTGCGTCTATGCTGAATCGCATGAACGTTACTCCAGTATAGTCCTCTGGAGTAACGAGGATTCAGCGGACGGGGCGTTACATTTACATCCAAAAATGTTACTTCAATTCGCGGCCGGGGCCGGCCTTGTCCAAAACGGCCCAGCCGGCCTGGCGATGGAAGCCGGTTTCGTAGGTTTTCCGGCCGGATTGTTCCAGACGGCGGCGCTCGCCCGAGTCGTTGAGGAGTTCGACGATGGCGCGTTCGAAGTTATCGGCGCCATCGGCGATACGCAAACTTGGGGGCAAGCCTTCGGCGCCGAGCGAGGTGGAGACCACGGCGGTGCCGGCGGCCCAGGCTTCCAGAATTTTGATGCGGGTGCCGGAGCCGGAGAGCAGCGGCACAACAGCGAGTTGCGCGCGAGCGATTTCGGGCATCGCATCGTCGACGGCGCCGGTGAGTTCGACGCGGCTGTCGCCGCAGACGATCGGGCGGACGGATTCGGGGTTCATGCCCACCAGACGCCAGCGGATGTCTTGATAGCGGCTTCGGACTTTAGGCCAGACGTGGGCGTGGAACCAGGCGACGGCTTGCTGGTTCGGGTGGTACTCCATGTTGCCGCTGAAGACGATGACGGGGGCCTTTTCGATGGTGGCGCGTTCGTGCCAGCCAATGGTATTTGGGTAGACGACCGAGGGCACGTCGCCCAGCAGCGCTCGGTCCTGTTCGGAGCAGACCAGACAGCCGTCGAACTTGGGCAGGAGTTGCGTTTCCAGCGTGCGGCTGAGACCGGCGAAGCGGCGATGCGCCCAGGCGGCGGCGGACGATCCGGCGGAGGCGGCCATGGTGTCGAAGAAGCGCGACTCAATATTGTGCAGATCGCACCAGACCTGTCCGGCGTAGTCGCGAATGACGTCGACGTAGGGGGCGACCCAGAAGTGTTCGAGGACGGCGATATCGTACCGGCGCCAGCCGATGCAACCGCGGATGCTGGCTTCGAAACCGGCGAGACGATCAATGAGTGGCGGCACGCCGCGGGCCAGGCGGCCGGCGTTACGCAGGACGCGCGCCGGGAGGGAACGGCCGTTGGGCGGGAGCGGAATGCAGAAGAGTTCGCGAACCAGTTCCGGGGGCGCCTGGCAGGGGACGAAGGTCAACACGTCGACATGGCAATCGCGCGCGACGAAATACTCAATCAACGACGCGATCCGTTGCGCGCCACCGCCGAGTACAGGAAAGGGAGCCTCCGGGCAGACTAGTAAGACCTGTTTCTTCACTGGGCCGATTTCTTCTTCTCCTCGTCGGCCTTCTTCTTTTCCTCTTCGGCCTTTTTGCGGTCGGCGGCGGCCTTGGCAATGGCGGCCTTCTCCTCTTCGCTGCGGAGGTGTTCCGGGATTTCAGCGGGGAGATTCTCGATTTTGTTCGGCGCGCCGGGGACCTTGGTCAAAGTGAAGGCGTCGTAGAGCAGGCCACGCGGAGTGCGGGATTCATAGCGAAGTTGATCGCCGTCGATGCGGATGATCTGGAAGAGCTGGGTGTCTTCGGCGGCGCGCTGCATCCACGGGGCGCGTTCCAGGTTGTACATCTTCGGGCCGGAGACGCTGACGACATAGACCGTGCCGCCGATCTGGCCGCTGGTGCCGCTGGCGACGTTGGAACGGCCGTAGGTGTGGTCGTGGCCGGTGAGCACCATGTCGACGCGGTACTTGTCGAAGATGGGCTGCCACATGGCGCGAAGGTCCTTGTTGTCGCGGCCGGTGGCGGTGGAGAGGATGGGGTGATGGAAGGTGAGGATGGTCCACTTGTTGGGGTTAGTCCCGAGGAGCTTATCGAGCCAGACTCCCTGTTCCTGCTGGCGTTCGTTGGAGTTCAAGGAGACGATGCGGACGCCCTGGATGTCGTACCAGTAGTTGGTTTCTTCCAAGCCGGGCAGGCCGTTCGCGGGCAGCGTGAACTGCTTGCGCCAGTGCGGCGTGAGGCGGCGCACTTTGTCGTCACCGGCCGGATACTCGTGGTTGCCTGGGGTGGCGACGGAGAAGACGGACCGGTTGATCCAGCCGGCGGCGGCGTGCCATTCGCCCCATTCGAAATCGACGGTACCGCGATTGGCCAGGTCACCGGCATGGAGGATGAAACGGGTCTTGGGGGCGCTGGCGAAGCCCTGGCGGATGAGGCGGGACCACATGGAATAGATGTCGTTCTGCGCATCACCCACGTAGAGAAATTCGAGCGGCGCGGGGCCGGCGGCGGCGGTACGGAACTGGTTCCAATCGCTCCAGTTGGCGCCATCGCCGACGCGGTACAGATATTGGGAATCGGGCTGGAGGCCGGTGAACTGGACGGAGTGGTAGTGGTCGGCGCCGGGCTCGGTGGCGGCGGGGAACTGCTTGGCTTTTTTGGTGAAGGCGGGTCCGTCTTCGGCAACGGCGATTTCAGCGAACGCCGCGGTGACAGAGGAGTCGGTGCGCCAGGTGACGGCGGCGGTGGTGGCGGGGTCGGCGGCCCAGTTGAGGATGATGCGGTCGGGGATGGGCGTGGCGCGGTAGATATCGGCGTCGGCAACTTTGCGGCCCTTCTGGCCGGAGATCTGATAGCCGAGGGCGAGGATGATGACGGCGCCCGTGAAGCCGAGCCAGCGAACGTGAGATTGCTGCATACGCATCCTCTATTGCAGCACAGGGGCGGGGATAGTGATGCGCCAGCGGCGGCCGGTGGCGAGGGCGGCAGCCGATTCGCTAGTTTCCTCCCAGGCGGGGGGCGGGCCGAGGGAACCGCAGCAGTCGATGGAAAAGTTCCAGACGGTGGCGTTGACGAATTTGACGTTCCAGCGGTTCATGAGCAACTGCACGGCGGCGCGGGCCTGGGTTTCGTTGGCGACCTCCGGGGCGACGATGTGCCAATCGCTGTAGCTGTCGATGTGGATGAGACGGGGGTAGTCCGGATGACGGGCGAGCGGGTCGGTGCCGCGTAGGATGCGGATGGTGTGTTGTTTGGTGCGGTGGCTCCAATGGTGCACAGCGGCGCCGATGGGGGTGAGGACTACGAACGCCTCACTGCCGAAGGCACGGGCCTGGAAACGCTTGACAGCCCAGTCGCCCGCGGTCATTTCCGAATGGCCGCCGAGGCCGAGCACCTTGCCGTTGGGCGCCCAGCGAAAGCCGGCCCATTGCCCTCGATGTTGCGCATCAGCACGGCGAGCGGCGGCGACGACTTCGTCAACCGTGAAGGCAGCCGAACAGCAACCGAACTCCTGGGCGTGCAGAGGGAGGGCACATACGGCGAGCAAGAATATTCCTGCGACAAACATGTCCCTATTTTGGCGGATTCCCCGCTAACACCTTAGAGGCTCCTCTTGTCCCACTTAGGCACACCCTGGCCGATGGTCGTTGCACTATACCACCAGGCACTACCGATGCAGGAATCGGATCGAATCGACTTTCTACAGAAGCACTGCGGCGTGCGGACACCACTCTACTACGAGGTCCGGTCCCTGCTGGCGGGCGCCGAACCCCGTGTCTGGATAGAGAATTAGTGCGGGACTATTTCTTCTGCAATTCGCGAACGTAGGCGAGCAGCGCGTCGACCTGTTTGGGAGTAACACCCTTTTTCTCGAACGCGTGGGCGGCTTTGGCCTTCTTGCCGCCTTCGGCGATTGCGGCCTTCACTTCCGCGTCGGGCCGTTTCTTGGCTTCGGCAGTCAAGAGATTGGACCCCGCGATGGCGGCCTTTCCTTCGCCGGTGGCGCCGTGGCAACCGAAGCATTTCGCTTTGTAGAGGGCGGCGCCTTCCTGAGCGGCCAGCGGCATGGCCGCGAGCAATAACGCACCAAGTGCGAGTTGGACTTTCATAACAAACCTCCTGTGGTTCGGACTTCTCTCGTGGCGAGCGCGAACAGCACGCAGGCAACGAGAATGGCGGCGGTGATGATGGCGACCAGTCGGTTGAGAATCGCATCACGCATGGCTGGCTCCTTTCACACCATCACGAATCTCTCGGTTTGAATTTGAGCGGCGGGGACGCCGAGGGCAGGGAGAATTTTCTCCATCGACGCCACCATCGGATCCGGACCGCAGATAAAAAACGGGAAGCGCTTGTACTGTGCGGGCAGGTACTTTTGCAGCATGGCGGCGGTGATGTAGCCGCGCTCGCCGGTCCAGTCCGGGCCGGGTTCTTCCAGTGCGAAAACGGTGTGGAGATTCATCCGTTGAGCGAGTTCGCGGAGTTGTTCGCGGAAGATGAGGCGGGAGCTGTCGTGGCCGCCGAAGAAGAGATAGACGGGGCGGAGATCGCCGCGTTGAGCCAGAGTCTGGCAAATGGAAAAGAGCGGGGCGATGCCGGCGCCGCCGCCGATCAGAACGTAGCCGGGGCCCTGGCAGCGGTCGGCGGTAAAGACGCCGTAGGGGCCATCGACCCAGACGCGGTGGCCGGGTTGCAAAGCGGGGACGACCTGGCCGGACCAATCGCCGAGCGCCTTGATGGTGAACGAGACCGGATGGCCCGGTTCATCGAAGGCCGGCGAGGACATGGAGATGGGGTGGCGATCCTTGTGGAAGGGCGTCCTGCCGGTGCAGAGCCAGGCGAACTGGCCGGGTTCGAAAACAAAGCCAGGGTGGCCGGCGGGACGGAGCGTAAGGGTGTGGCTGTCGCCCAATTCGGCTACGTTCGAGACCACCTCCCACGGTTGGGACCACAGGAGCCAGGGCTTGATCCACTGGAACCAGAGGCGAAGGGCGAGGAAGAGGAGCGCATAGCCGGCGAGCATGATGCGGACGGGGAGACCGGCCGAGTAGCCACCGAAGAGGACGATGTGAATGAGGGCGGCAACGACGACGATCTCGCCGAGAACGCCATGGGAGAGTTGCCACCAGTCGTAGGACAGACGAAACTGGCGGCGGAAGAGCGAAAACAGGATGAGCAGGCCGACGGCCCAAGCGGCGATCGCGCCCCAGCGCATGGCCCAGGGAGCGTCGGCGGCAAACGGATTGAGCCACGCCAGCGGGTAGCCGCCTTGGAGCATGAGCACGGCGTGCACCACCAGCAGCAGTGTGGCCAGCAGCCCCATCTGGCGGTGGAAGAACTGCAGCGCGTCCTGTCCGAAGACACCAGAGACGGCGTGAATCTTAGAGATCAGGGCGAATTCGAGGACCAGGATTGTGAGTGCGGCATACCCGCAGGCGATGCCGAACTGGGTGGCGAACGGGCGGCCAATGTTGGCGCCGGGCCATACGCCACAAACTACCAGAGGCAGTACGATGAGGTGGAAATACAACCCCAACCATAAGGTTCCGCGGGTCAGTAGTGACATTACGGCAACCTCCCATCTGTTTCACCTTGAGCCTAGCACCGACAGGCTGGAGAATAAAGGGGTGCGAATACTGGATGGCAAGACGGCGATTGTGACCGGCGCGAGCCGCGGGATTGGGAAGGCGATTGCGCTGCGGCTGGCGGCCGATGGAGCGCGCGTGGTGCTGGCGGCGCGCGATGCGGCGGCACTGGCGGAGGTGGCCGACGAGATCGGCGAAGGCGCACTGGTGGCGCCGATGGACCTGCGGCTGGCCGAGACGCCCGCGGAACTGGTGCGGCTGGCGATGGGGCGGTTTGGGCGCGTAGACATCGTTGTCAACAACGCGGGCGCGACGAAGCGCGGCGATTTCCTCACGCTGACCGATGCCGACTGGGCCGACGGCTATGCGCTGAAGTTGCACGGCGCGGTACGCCTGACGCGGGCGGCGTGGCCGCATCTGACGGCGGTGCGCGGGTCGCTGCTGAACATTGCCGGCACAGGCGGGCGCACGCCGGGCGCGGAGTTCACCATCGGCGGATCGGTGAACGCGGCGCTGCTTTCATTCACGAAGGCGATGGCCGATAACGGGCTGCGCGATGGGGTGCAAGTGAACGCGGTGAGCCCGGGAACGGTGCGGACGGATCGCTTCGCCAAACGGCTGGCCACGCTGGCCGCCGAGCGCGACATCGCGGTGGAAGAGGCAGAGCCGGTGTTCGTGCGCGAGGCGCGGGTGACGCGCGTGGGCGAGCCGGAGGACATCGCCGGGCTGGTGGCGTTCATCGTCAGCCCCGGCGGCCGATTCCTGCACGGGGCGTTGCTCGATATGGACGGCGGCGCGACGAAGACGCTTTAAGCGCCGGTCACTTCCTTCAGCAATTTGAAGAACGCTTTTTTGCGCTCGCTGTTGATGCCCCAGTTGACGGGCGGGCACTGGTAGCCGTCGGCGTAGTCGCTCTTGCCGGGATCGAAGTAGCCCCAGCCGCAGTACTCGCTAAGCGCGGAGACGAAATTATTCTCGGGCTTGTCGAAATCGAAGTGGTCGTCTTCGTTGAAGAGGATCGGCATGGGGCGATAGCCCTTCACCTGGCGGGTTTGCCGGACCATTTCGGAGATGCGTTTGGGGTCCTTCACGCCGTTGCCGTGGATGAGGATGAAGTCGGAAGTGGTGACGACATTTTCCTTCGGCACGGCGCCGCCGCCGTAGCTGGTGCCCACCAGAAGGCGCCGCCCGTCGCGGGTCTTCATGGCCTTCGCCATCTCGATGAGTTCGTGAACACGCTCGGGCTTCAGGATGTCGTGGTCGTAGGCTTTCACGTTGCACTCGTTGTCGATTTCAACGAGGATGTTGCGGTAGTCCTTGTCGAGCAGCCACTGGGTGGCGTTGGCGACGCTGCGTTTGACGGCGGCTTCGTCGGTCACGCGCTGGTCCTGGCCGAAGTAGTAGTAGCCGACGATGGGCACCATGCCGAGTTCGTCGGCGCGATCCAGAATGCGCTCCAGCCGCGCCATGAAGGCGGGGCGGAGCGAGCCGTCGGGCGCGATGGCGCCCGTCTCCCAGGGCTGGCCTTTCGAGTAGCCCTCCGGGCTGCCGCCCTGCAGATTGATGGTGAATCCCAGGCAGCCGTGTTTCTTCCAGGTGGGCATGGCGCCCAGGAACTCCCGGACGTTCCGTTCAGCGTCCCACTTTTTCGTGTCCGGATAGGCCCAGCGCACGGCGGTCTCCGGATTCAGATCGTCGAAGATCCCCTGCACCATGCGGGTGTTCAGCAGCAGGCCTTCGATTTTGTGGCCTTTCCACCGGCGCCCGGCGTAGGTGGGTTTGCCGTTGATGTGGAACATGTCGCCGTGGATGGACACCGTGGTCCGGCGCTTCGGCGTGGCCGCGGCAAGGCCGGCGGCGGCGAGCGCTCCGATGCAGTCTCTTCTTCGCATTGGTAGATTATGTCGCGAGCGAGGGGGGCTGCGCAGTCCGGTGTCTATTTTTTACGAACGGAGTAGAGCTTCGACTCGGTGCGGAGCAGCAGCCGGTCGCCGGCAATGGCCGGGGTAGCTTGCGCCATCTCATCGAGCGGGTTCGAGTGCAGAACCTGGAACGTCTCACCGGCCTGAATCACCCACGTTTTGCCCTCTTCGCTGAGGCAGAAGATCTTGCCGTTATAGGCCCAGGGAGAGGTGGTGAAGAAGCCGGCGGATGGGTCGATGCGGGCCTTGAAAGACTGCTTGCCGGTCTTGGCATCGAACCGGGTAATAATCCCCGTTTCGGTGAGCGCGTAGAGTCCGCCGTTGTAGGCGACCGGAGTCGGCAAATAGGTGCCGCCGCGAGGGGCGGACCAGGCGACGTAGGTGTTGGCGCTGTCGTTCGGGCCAAGCGAAATATCGCCTTTGGCGCCGGGGCGAATGGCGAAGATGGGCTTGCCTCGGCCGGCATCGACATAGAGCAGCCCGTCGTAGGCGAACGGGCTGGGCACGGCGACGATGGACATGCCGGCCAGGCGCCACAGCTCTTTGCCTTCGAGATCGTAGCTGACCGTCGCGGCAGGGCCGACGGTCACAATTTCCGTGCGCAGCGGATTGACCCAGATGTAGGGCGTGGTCCAGGCGGAGCCCTGCGTGCGGCTGCCGGCGGTTGCCTTCAGGTCACGGTTCGTTCGCCACAACTGCTTGCCGGTGCGTTTGTCGAACGACGCCAGATACTGCTGCTTTTCGTTGTCGCTGAGGATGATGAGTTGGTTATCGTGCAGGATGGGCGAACCACCGGTGCCGAAGTCAAGATAGATGGGGTTCGACTCAAGCGCCGTTTTCCAAATTTGCTTGCCCTTCAGGTCGAAGGCGTAGAGGCCAAGGTTGGCCACATAGACGAAGACGCTCTTGCCATCGGTGATCGGCGTTTCCGAAGAAAAACTGTTCTTGCGATGGCGGCCGCCGGGCGGGTGGCCGGCGTAGAACTCTTTCTTCCAATCCAGTTTCCCCGTCTTCAGATCCAGGCAATAGACGAAGTAATGGAGCATCACTTCGTTCGGCAGTTCGAAGTCGCGCTCGTTGATTTTCTGCATGATCTGGGCTTCGGACAGACCTTGCTTCATGAGCTCCGCGGCCAGTTCGTTGCTGTACTCGGTACCGGTTTGCGGCTTTTTGGACGCACCGTCAGTCACCACCGTGGTCAGAAAGACGCGGTCGCCGGCGACGATCGGGGAGGACCAGCCGCGGCCGGGGATATCAGCGAGCCACTCAATGTTCTCGGTTTTGGACCACTTTTCCGCCAGGCGGGCGTTCTCCACGGTGGGGTTGAAAGCCGGTCCGCGGAACTGCGGCCACGTGGGCGGTTCGGCACTGAGTGCGGCAACAGCGAGTATAGGAATCAACAGGCGCATAGTTTCATAGTACGAACTGGCGCGCGGTTCGGTTCGTTGACAGACAATGAGGTTATGCCGCTCCTCCGATCGTTCGCGCTCTTGTTCGTACCCGTGCTCGCGGCCGCGCCCGCCGGGTTGAACCACTTTTACTCCACGGTGGATACGGAGACCTTCGCTGCCATTGAAGCCTCGCCCTTCCTGCGCGAACAGTTCGCACCGTTTGAAAAGCGAACCACGGTACGGAACGACAGCACCTATTCGGGCCTCTATTTTTACGGGCTCGGGACGTACTTTGAGTTTTCCGAAGAGGGGCAGGGCGAGCGCAAGAAAGGCGATGCGGGCATGGCGCTGGGCGTGGAGGAGGCAGGCGGGTCGGAGCAATTGCGGGCGCAATGGAACGCGGTGCGGCCGGCGGTGGTGACGACGGTGACGCGGCAGGTGGGCGGCGCGGCGACAAACTGGTTTCGCATGACCTCGTTCGAAGAGACGCGCGCCAATTCGGCCGTGCCCGGCTTGCGGCTGTTTGCGATGGAGTACGCACCAACGTTCTTGAAGGTGTGGGGAGCGGGACCGGAGGGGTCGATTCGCATGGCGGATATACTGGGCGCCTATTGCGACAAGCTGGGACTGGCGGAGATGCGCAAGAATGCGAAGCTCGCCAACGTGAGCCGCGTGGAGATCGCCGGGCCGGCGGCGGGATTGGAACTGCGGGCGAAGCAGTTGGAGCTTGCCGGATGGAAAGTGACGCGGCGGCGCGGCGGAGTGTGGGAATGTGTGGGGCCGAATGCCACCGTGGTGTTCCGCCCCGCGCCCGTGCCGCAAAGCGTGCGGCGGGTGGAGTTCCAACTACAGCATCCCTATAACGGGCCAGACATGAAGCTGGGCAGTTCCACTCTCCGTTTCCGCGAGCGCACGGCGGTGTGGACGTTCTGAACTTACCTGTACGGTAAGGCTCGCGGCGCCTCGCCTTCCACGCAGTGGTACGTGCGGGCGGTGGGCAGATTCTTGAACTCATCGACGCGCCCGCTGGGCCAGTACACCACCACCCGTTCGACAGCGGCCAATTTCCCGACGCCGAATGTGGCGGCGAGCGTGCTCGACGACAGATAGCTGGAACCACCGCGAATCATCCGCATTTGCGGGCCCCCGGCACCGAACAAACGGATCACCGCGCCGATGCCATCGCGGTTCGATTTGCGGCCTTCCAGGCGAAAACGAATGGACAGATTGCCGTTATTGGCGTCGTTGCGAAACAGATAGGCCGGGCCGCCGTTGGTGGTGATCAGCACGTCCAGATCGCCGTCCCGGTCGAAGTCTCCCAGCGCCAACCCACGCCCCACTTTCGGCGCAAAAAACTCGCGGCCAGCCTCCGCCGCCACATCGCGAAACTGCCCAGCGCCGTTGTTCAGAAACAGGTTCGGGGACTGCGCGTGAACGACCCCCTTGTTAAGATTCCGCACCGTATCGTCGATGTGGCCATTCACCGCGAGCAAATCCAGATGCCCGTCCAGATCGGCATCGAAGAACAGGCAGCCGAAGCCAAGCCGGGTTCGCGTCGGCGCCCCCACGCCGGTCGCGCCGGCGCGGTCGGCGAAGCCGTTCACACCGGGTTCAAACAGGCCCATCATTTCGTTGTCGAAGTTGGTCACCGCGATCGATTCTCGGCCCGTGCGGCGGAAGTCTCCGGCATCCACACCCATGCCGGCGCGCGCCCGGCCATCGTCGCCAAACGCCACCCCGGCGCGCACGGCGGACTCGCGAAACGTGCCGTCATGGTTGTTGCGGTACAGCTTGTTGGGCTGCGTATCATTGGCGACAAACAGGTCCGGCCAGCCGTCCTGATCGAAGTCGAGCATCGTCACGCCGAGCGATTTCGAGGACGCATCGAACAGCCCACTGCGCGCCGTGATGTCTTCAAACGTGCCATTGCCGCGGTTGCGAAAAACCCAGCAGGTGGTACCGCGAAACGCTTCCGGCGTGCAGTAGGACTTGGCCTTTCCATCCAGAGTGCAGAAGACATCTTGCGCCGCCGCCCAGCGCACGTAGTTGCACACGAACAGGTCCAGGTGGCCGTCGCGATCGATATCCACCCACATCGCCGACGTGGAAAAGGACTGGCGATTCCCCAGCCCGGCCGCCGTTGTGACATCGACAAAGCTCCCCTTCCCTGTGTTCCGGAAAAGGCGATTCTGCCCGACGCAGGTGATGTAGAGGTCGGGAAACCCGTCGTTGTCAAAGTCCGCCACGGCCACGCCCAGACCGTACATTTCCACGTCCAGTCCGGCGGCCTTCGTTACGTCGGAAAAGGTCCCGTTGCGGTTGTTGCGGAACAGCCGCGGCGTGGAGCGTTGCTTCCGGTGACCGGGCCAATCCTGGCCGTTCACCAGCAGAATGTCCGGCCAGCCGTCGTTGTCGTAGTCCAGCACGGCGCAGCCCGGGCCCATCGTTTCCGGCAGGTACTTGGCCCCGAAGGCGCCCGTATTATGCCGAAACGCGAGCCCCGAAGGCCCAGTGACATCCACCAACTGAAAACCCGGCCCAGCCGGCCCGGCGGCAAGCGCAGCCAGCAGCAAATCCCGCCGCGTCATGCCAGGCTGACCAACCCGTGGCGGATGGCGTGAACAACCAGATCCGCCGTGTTGTGCACCTGAATCGCGTCCATGATATTCGCCCGGTGCACCGCCACGGTGTTGACGCTCAGCTGCAACGTCGCGGCAATGTCCTTGTTCGATTGCCCGGCCACGATCATCTGCAACACCTCTAACTCCCGCGTCGTCAGCGGGCGCTTGCCCACCGCCGCCGACGTGGCCTGCGCGAGCCGCGGATCCTGCAGCCATTCACCCGTTCGCACCTGCTTCACCGCCTGCACCAGTTCCAAATCCAAAGCATTCTTCAGCAGGTAACCGCTCGCCCCCGCTTCCCTGCTCCGCGCCACATAGCTCGGCTCGGAATGCATGCTCAGAATCAAAATCCGCACCGCTGGCCACGCCGCCAAAATCCGCCTTGCCGTCAAGGCACCGTTCTGCCCAGGCAACGCGTAGTCCAACACAATCACGTCGGGTTGCAACGACGCCGCCAACTCCTCCGCCTGCTGCCCATCGGCCGCCTCGCCCACCACTTCAATGTCCGCATCGTCCTCCAACAGCCGCCGAAACCCGCGCCGCACCAGCGCATGATCATCCACCAGCAGCACTCGTAGCTTAGCCATTTTCTTGACCTCCGGACGTTTGTCGAATCGGCGCCGTCAATACAACCCGGGTGCCGTTCGGATTTACATTCCCGATCTCCAAAGTACCCCCAATCAGCGCCGCGCGCTCGCGCATCCCAGCCAGCCCAATCCCCGCTTTGTAGTCGTCCGGGATCCCGCCGCCGGCATCGCTCACCTCCAACCGCAAAGCGGCCGGCGTGATAGCCAGACTCACGCGTGCCTGATCGACACGCGCATGCCGGGCGATATTATTCATCGCCTCCTGCAGAATCCGGAATACGTGGATAGCCGCCGCGGACGCCATCTCCGGCGCATCCGCGGCTGGCCCCTGATAGGCAACCGCAATTCCTGTCTGCCGCTCAAACACCGAAACATACCACTGCACCGCGGCGGCCAACCCCTGCTCGTCCAGGATCACCGGCTGCAGCGATTGCGACAAACCGCGGATCTTCTCCAAACTCTCCTGCACCACTTCATTGGCCTCGCGCACCTGCTCCTGGAACTCACCGGGCGCCAGTCGCCCCGCCCGCTTCAACATCGCACCCAACGCCGTCAGGATTTGTCCAAACTCATCGTGCAAATCCCGCGAAACCGCCCGGAAAGTCGACTCCTGCGTCGCGATCAACTCCTGCGCCAGCTCCCGCCGCTGGTCGGAAAGTTCGCTCACGCGGTCGAACAGCACCCGGTTGGATCGAATGGTCGCAAAGCCCACGCCCAGCACAGACACGAGCGATAGCGCCAGAAACAGGTACGCGTTGTGTTCAATCCCGTTATAGATCTCCCGGATCTCAGCCGCCGCGCGCTCCTCGGCTTCGTTGTTCATCACCAGCAGTCGCGCCGTCAGCGCACTCAACGATTCCTGTCGCGGCAGCAGGGATTGCCGAACCAACTCCCGCGCCGCCTTCTCCTCGCCACGTTGCGCCAACTTGTTCATCTGCTCCACCGCGGCCCAGAACTGCGAGAACGACGACAGCAAATACGCCGTCTGCTGCGCATCGCGCCGCGCGCCGGCCAGTTGCGACTCCCGGCGAATCGCGTCGTCCAGATTGTCGCGAATCCGGTCCAGTTGCCCACTCCACGCACTCAACGGGTAGCCGTCCAGATTGTCCAGCATGTCCCGCATAGCCAGCGCCAAAGCGTTCAAGTCGCTCTGAATCCGGATCAATTGCAGCGATGCCTTGCGGTTCTGGTCGATGATGTCCGTCTGCACTTGCCGCACCCGCTGGACAGAATGCAACGTGTACCAGGCATAGGCGCCGATCACCACCAGCGTGAACAGAACACCCGCCAACAGCCGCCCCGTAGGCGAGGCCAGACGACTGTGCGAGGACGCAGCCATCTAGCGCGGCCTGCCTTCCGTCCGCATCACGACAATTTCCAGAGTCTTCAAGGTCTGCCGCAGCATAGCCATGCTCCCAACCGCGCCGCAATACTAGAAAGCTACTACCGCCGCCCGATACACCGCCAGTGTCTCGCGCGCCGTGCGGTCCCAACTGAACGTCGCCGCCCGTTCCAACCCCGCCGTTCGCAACGCCGCCCGCCGCTCTGGCCGCTCCAATAGATCCGTCAACGCCGCCACCCACTCCTCCGCCGCATACGCATCGCAGTGCACCGCCGCCCCGCCCGCCACCTCCACCACACTCTCGTCCGTCGACGTCACCACCGGCACCCCGCACTGCATCGCCTCCACCACCGGCAGCCCGAACCCCTCATAAAACGTCGGATACACCACCGCCAGCGCCCCCGCGTACAACGCCGCCAACTCCTCCTCCGGCACCGGCCCCAACACTTCCAACCCATCCCCCGATTCCAACCGCGGACCATCCTCCCGCCGCCGCCCCGCCAGCACTAGCCGCACCCGATGCCTCCGCCGCACCGCCCGCCACGCCTCCACCAGCATCGGCAGGTTCTTCCGCGGCTCCAACGTGCCCACATACAGCAGATACGGCTCATCGGGAGCCGCCACCGCCACCGGCCGCAACGATGCCGAAGCCGCCAACGGCACCGCCACCACCCGCTCCGGCCGCAACCCGAACTTCGCAATCGCCCGCCGCCGCACCGCCTCACTCAGCGTCAGAACCATCGTCGCCAACCCCATCCGCAACAGCCACGGCGTTCGCGTCCGCACCCGGCTCACGCCCGCCCCGTGCCAGGAGGCGTCCATCCACGGCGACAAATCGTGCAACGACAATACCGACGCGCACACCGGCACATACGGCACCGAAAACTCCGTGCCGTGAAAAACGTCGAACCCCTCCCGGCGCAGCAACATCGGCAGCCCCGCCAGCCACCATTTCCGCTCCAGCCACCCGCCCCCCGGCCCCAGCGCCCCCGGCACGTTCTGATCCGTCACATAAACGAACTCGCTCCCCTCTCCAACTCTATCCAACCCCGCCCGCAGCTCCCGCACATACCGCGGCACGCCGCCCGTTCCGGAGACAAGCGGCGTCGCGTCCAACGCTACTTTCACTTACACAAATCCCTTCTTCAAGTTACTAACATAACCCCCGGCCCGGCCCGCCGGCCCATCCGGCAATTCTTTCGCCTTCGCCCGGATATCGGCCGGCGCGCGGTCTCCCATATTGGATAGCCCGTTCAGAGCCAGCATCGCCACGTACACCCCGTGCTTCTCCGCATTCCCCAGCGCCAACAGCGCCTCCGCCGCCACCCGCGCCTCTCCCGGCGCGCCGAAGCAGCCCACACCCTCCGCCGCCACCGCCCGCACCGAGGGCGAAGCGTCGCCAGCCAATAAACCCGGGCTCTTCCCGCGCATCACATACCCCAACGCCGCCCAATACCGCACCGCCGAATCCCCATCCTTCAACCCATCCGCCGGCGGCGCGCCCGTCATCGCCGCCGCCCGGTCCGCCATCGTCTTCACCTTCGCCACGTCGTACGGCCGGCTCGCCACATGCAGTTCCGCCTCCGGCAGGAACCCGCGATCGCCGGACGAAATCAGCCACTCGTCCAGCGCTTTCCGCATCCGCTCCAGCACCGCTTTTTCCTTCCCCGCCAGATTATCGATCTCGTCCCGATCCCGACTAACATCGTATAACTCTTCAAACGGCTTCCGCTCCCAGAAGCGCCGCTGCACCGCGTTCAACTTACCCGCGTCGTACATTTCTTTCCACACGCGCGTCGTCGGCGTTTCAAACATATACGAAATATGCTGCCCGTAGATCTTATGCGGCATGTAATTCCGGATATAGACATAGCGCCCGTCAAATGCCGATCGCACCATGTCGTACCGCTCGTCCATCCGCCCGCGGAACCCGAACACATACTGCCGCGCCTTCCCCGCCGTGAAATCCACGCCCTGGTGATACGGTGCCGCCTTCTGCCCCGCCAGGCGCAACACCGTCGGCGCCAAATCCACAAACGAAATCGGCCGCATCGTCTCCGCCCCGGCCTTATACTCGCCCGGCCGCATCGCCCGGTATTTCTCCGGAATCGACAAGATCAACGGCACCCGCAGCCCGGAATCGTACGGCCAGCGCTTGGAACGCGGCATCCCGCTGCCATGGTCGGAATAGAAGAACACGATGGTGTCGTCCAATAACCCATCCGCCTCCAATTGCTTCAAAATCCCGCCGGCCCAGGTGTCCATCTCTTCAATGTTGTCGTAATACTGCGCCCAGTCTTTCCGCACCTCCGGCGTATCGGGCTGATACGCCGGCACCCGCACGCCCTCAAACGAATGTTTCCACTCATGCGGCCGCTTCCGGATTTGGCTCTCATGCGTGCCCACAAAGTTAAACACACTGAAAAACGGCTGCCCCGCCGCCCGCTTCCGCCAATGCGCCCGCGGGCTGCTCTCGTCCCACACTTTCCCCGTCAATTCCAGGTTATAGTCTTCCTTCGAATTGTTCGTCGTGTAATAACCGGCCTCCCGCAGTAACTGCGGAAACATCTTCCGCCCATCGCCCATCGCCACCAGGCTTCGCATATGTTCGGCGCCCATCGCCGGCGGGTACACGCCGCTAATAATCGTCGTCCTCGCCGGGGCGCACACCGGTGCGTTCGACCAGCACCGCCGGTACCGCAAACCCCGCTCCGCCAACCCATCCAGCACCGGCGTCTTCGCGAACGTATCCCCAAAACACCCGATATGCGGCCCCATATCCTCGCACGTGATCCACAGAACATTCGGCCGCCCCGGCTGCTGCGCCCCCAACACGGCGCCGGAAATGCCCCCCAGAAAACTCCGCCTGTTCATTGCAGATACGCTCCTGTGCGAAAAATCACTATGTAAAGTGGAAGTCGATTGCTTCTGGCTAGCATATAATTATCCGTGAGCTCGTAGCTGCCGAATTTTGCGCGTCATGTTTCCATGGAACTCAATTCCGTGAACATCGCGTGAGCCTGGGAGAACCAACATTGAACCCCGCCCAACGCAATGCCCACTTTGACGAACTCAACCGCCTGGACGCGGAAATTCGCCGGGCGACCGATGTCTACACCCTGAAGCCGATCCACGAACGGCTGGAAGAGCTGTCCCGTCTCTACGCCGCCGACGCGGCCATGATGAACGCCATCTCCTCCCTCCGCTCCACCATGGTCGCCCACGGCCAGCGGCTCATGTCCAATTCCGGCCAGCAGACGGCCCCCACGCAGCCGCCAACATCCAACCTCCCCGCCGGTTCCCTGCCCACCCAGGTCATGCCCGCCACCGGCCCCGCCCCGCGCCCCCCTTCCGGTCTCCAACCCCCGCCCCCCCAGCAGCCACAGCCCCAACAACAACCGCCAAAGCCTCCCGCCGCCGCCTTCAATTGGAAACGCGCCGCCGCCGTCGGCGGTGTCATCGGCCTCATCATCGCCGCCGGTGGCATCTACACCATCCAGAACGCCCGCAAGGCCAAGGATACGGCTACCACCAGCAGCAATCTCAAGGTGGCCGTCAAGACCAATCCCCCCGGCGCCTCCATCCGCATCAACGGCGAGGTGAAATGCACCTCCGATTGCAACATCGATCTTCCCCCCGGCCCCTACGAAGTCCAGGCCGTCCTCCCCGGCTATGAAACCGCCTCCTCCAAACTGGAACTGACCGCCGCCGCCCCCGGCAACGTCGATCTCACCCTCCAGCCCCTCCCCCTCTCCGTTCGCCTCTATACCGATTTCACCGCCGGCAAAGTCACCTTCGACGGCGCCCCCTACGGCGACCTCCAGGACGGTCAGCTCATCCTCGACCGCATCGCCGCCGGCAAACACACCATCAAGGTCACCTCCCAGGCCAACGAAGCCCAGTTCGAGTTCGACGCCCAACCGGGCCGCCAGCCCGTCATCTCCGGCCCCGTCACCGCCAAGAACACCCTCACCATCCTGGTCGCCAACGCCGGCCAGCAGACCAAAATCCACTCCTCCGTGCCCTCCCTGAAGGTCGCCATCGACGGTAATCCCGCCGGCGACGCCACCCCAGCCGGTCTCGAAGTCAACAATCTCCAACCCGGCGACCGCGAATTCTCCGTCGACGACGGCGGCACCAAGCGCAATCTCGTCGTCTCCGTCTCCGCCCAGCCCACGCTCACGGCCTATCTGAAGCTCGACATTAACGCAGGCTCGCTCCTCATCTCCACCCCCGGCGAAGACGATGTCGCGGCGTTCCTCAACGATCGCCCCGCCCGCGTGAAGTCCAAGGGCGGCCAGATGCGACTCCCCGGAATCCCCGTCGGCACCTACACCGTCCGCGTCGTGAAGGACGGCTACACGCCGGACCCGCCCCAGAAGATCGTCATCGCCAAGGGCCAGGAAGCCCGCATGGAATTCAAGCTGAAGATGATTCCACGCCTCGCCACCCTCCGCCTCCGCGGTGCCGCCGCCGGAACGCAGGTCCTTCTGGACGGCAACGCGATCGGCTCCGTCCCCGCCTCCGGGTCGTTTGAATTTGCCCAGGTCGCCCCCGGCGAACACGTCGTCGAACTCCGTCGGGACCGCATGGCCCCCAAACGGAATCCCCGCCAGTTCCGCGCCGGCGAAGCCATCGAGCTTTCCGGTGGCGATGTCACTCTCTCCGCCGCCGGCGGCACCATCCGCCTCAACGTCACTCCGGCCTCGGCCCAGTTGACGATCAAGGGGCCCAACGACGCCGCGCCCCGCCCCGTCACCGGCACCACGCTCCAACTTGGGGAAGGCACCTACGCCATCACCGCCAAAGCGCCCAACCACGCCGACCGCACCCAAACCATCGTCGTCGCCAACGGCGACAACAAGACCATCGACATCCCGCTGACCGAACAAAAGCAAACTGCCCAGAAGCAGACACCCCAGCGCCGCACCGGCAACATGACCGATTGGGACGACCCCGGCACCTGGATCCCCGAAGGCGGCTGGTACAAACGCAAAGGCGGCGGCGTCGTCACCTACGGCATCACCCCTGCCCAGGGTACCTTCAGCTTCAACATCTCCCGTATCGAAGGCCGCCGGCTCCAATGGGCCGTCGACATCCAGGACGCGCGCAATTACGTCCAGTTCCAGCTCGAACGCAAGAACTTCATCCGCCGCGAAATCGTCAACGGCAAGGATCGCAACGAGCTCAAAGTCGAACACAAACTCCCCGACACCAAGAACTATAGCGTGCAGGTGGAGATCTCGCCCAACACCGTCAAGACCTTCATCCTCGACGGTACCGAATGGCGCACCATCGATTCCTGGTCCACCAACAGCCGCACTTTGACGCAGGGCAAGTTCGGCCTGGTCATCCCCGGCAACGACGTCTTCGGCCTCACCAACTTCCGCTTTATTCCGAAGTAGCTCGCTGCTCCTCGGTCAACGCCGGTGCCGTGGCCATCCCCAGGATCCACGCCAGCACCAGTGCGTTGGCCGGGATGTAAAGGTTGAAGTCAACCAGCGAATGCGCCCCCATGGCGGCAACGGCGCCAAAGGCGCCCGCCACCAGCCGGCTCCGCCCCAGCCCGCGGCTCATCCAATACAGGCACCGGCCCAGCACCCCCAGCGCCAGCAGGAACCCCACCAGCCCCAGCTCCGCCAGATACTGCAGGTAGTCGTTGTGCGCGTAGTCCACCGTGTTCATCGGTGCGACGTTCTTGAACCGCAGGAACGCCGTCTCATACCCGCCCATCCCCACGCTGATTCCGCTACTCTGAATTGGCCCACTGTGATGGCCTGAAATGGCCCACCCTGGCAACCAACCGCGTACCCTGATATCGGCGCAAGCCGAAGGAAGAAGCGGTTGAACAGGAGAACGAAAGTGG
>JBIKOG010000205.1:0-13865 GCA_044358225.1 Bryobacteraceae bacterium
ACGGCCGAATAGCTGGTAGGAGGCTGGAACCGTGCCCCCGCCCCTTGCGATGCGGTGGAAACTTCGCCCGTTGCATACACCGTCGCCTTCCGGATCCCCTCTTTGATAGTGCCGTCCACCACCCTTCCAGTCAACGAACCGGCGGCCGGAGCCCCCTGTCCAAAGGTCAGAGAAACACCCAGGGCGACGAATAGGAGAAAACGTTCCATTCCCTTGCTAGAATAGTAGGTTCCGAGATCTCTGAGGAGTAACAATTGGCCGACGAACAAAATCCGAACCAGCCTCCCGTACCGCCCCCCGGCGGCGGGGGTGGTCAACTACCCCTAAGCGACAACAATAGAAACCATATCCCGATCAACATCGAAGACGAGATGAAGAAGTCCTATCTCGACTACGCGATGTCGGTCATCATCGGCCGCGCGCTGCCCGATGTCCGTGATGGTCTGAAACCCGTTCACCGCCGTATCTTGTTCGGAATGAGCGAGTTGGGGCTGAACTACAATCGCCCCACCCGCAAATCCGCCAAGATCGTCGGCGAAGTCATGGGTAAGTTCCACCCCCATGGCGACTCGGCTATCTATGACGCTTTGGTCCGCATGGCCCAGCCCTTCTCGATGCGCTATCCGCTCGTCGATGGCCAGGGCAACTTCGGCTCCGTCGACGGCGATCCCCCCGCCGCCATGCGGTACACCGAAGCGCGTCTCACTAAGATCGCCGCTTCGCTCCTCGAAGACATCGACAAGGAAACCGTCGACTTCCGCGCCAACTACGACGACAGCGAACACGAACCGGAAGTTCTCCCGGCCCGCGTTCCCAATCTGTTGATCAACGGCTCCAGCGGTATCGCCGTCGGCATGGCGACCAATATCCCGCCGCACAACATCCGGGAAATCGTCGAAGCCACCATCCTCCTCGTCAACAACCCGCAGGCCTCGCTCAAAGAGGTAATGGACCTCGTCCCCGGTCCCGATTTCCCCACCGGCGGCTTCATTCTCGGCCGCGCCGGCATCTTCGACTACTACACCAAGGGCCGCGGCAGCATCAAACTGCAGGCCAAGACCTCCATCGAAAAGATCAGCCGCGACCGCGAAGCCATCATCGTCACCGAGTTGCCCTACCAGGTCAACAAGGCCCGCATGATCGAAACCATCGCCGGTCTGGTCAACGAAAAGAAGCTCGAAGGCATCTCCGAAATTCGCGACGAATCCGATCGCGACGGTATGCGCATCGTCTTCGAACTGAAGCGCGGTGAACAGGCCGACATCGTTCTCAACAATCTGTATAAACAGACCCAGATGCGCACCAGCTTCGGTGTCATCATGCTGTCGATCGTCAACGGCCAGCCCCGTGAACTCGGCATCATCGATTGCATCAAGCGCTTCATCGAACACCGCGTCGAAGTCGTTCGCAGACGTACCGATTACTTACTCCGCAAGGCCCGCGACCGCGAGCACATCTTGCTCGGTTTCAAGAAGGCGCTCGAAAATCTCGACGAAGTGATCGCCATGATCCGCTCGTCGAAGACGCCCCGCGAAGCCAAGGATAAGTTGATCGCGGCCTTCGAATTCAGCGAACGCCAGTCGCAAGCCATCATCGAACTCCAACTGCAGCGCCTCACCAACATGGAGCAGCAGAAGATCCTCGATGAACTGGCTGAAATCCAGCGCATGATCAACGAGTATCTGGAAATCCTCGGGTCGGAAAAGGTTCTCCGCGCCTTGATCGTCAAGGAACTCCGCGAAGTCCTCAAGGACTTCGGCGACGAGCGCCGCACGATCATCATGGAGGATACCGGCGATATCGATATCGAAGATCTCATTCAGGAAGAAGATGTTGCCATCACCGTCACCCGTGGCGGCTACCTGAAGCGGACTTCGGTCGATACCTACCGCCGCCAGACGCGCGGTGGCAAAGGCCGTATCGGCATGACCACCCGCTCGGAAGACGTGGTGGAGCATCTCATCGTTGCCTCTACCCACGCCAACCTCCTGGCCTTCACCACCAAGGGCCGGGTCTACAGCTTCAAGAACTACTCCATCCCCGATGCCGGCACCACCGGTAAGGGTAAGCACATCGCCGGGTTGATCAACCTCCAGAGCGACGAAGGCGTCCAGGGCTTCCTCCCTGTGCGTTCGCTGAAGGAAGAGGATACCGAAGGCAAGCTGATCGTCATGATCACCCGCAACGGCGTCATCAAGCGCTGTAAGTTGGAGGAGTTCGATAACGTCCGGTCGTCCGGTATTATCGCGCTCGATCTCGACGAAGGCGATGAACTCATCGCCGCTCTGCTCTCCGATGGCGCTGGCTACGTGTTCCTGGCCACCCGCGAGGGCATGGCGATCAAGTTCGAAGAGGGCGAAGTCCGCGCCATGGGCCGTCCGGCCCGCGGTGTGAAGGCCATGGATCTGGCCAAGGACGACGTCATCATCGGCGCCTTGATTGCCAAGGACGAGGACCTGGTCCTCTCCATCAGCGAACATGGCTACGGCAAGCGCACCTCGGTCGATATGTACCGTCTCACCCATCGCGGCGGCAAGGGCGTCATCAACATGAACACCTCGAAAAAGGTGGGCAATGTGGTGAGCGTCATGCGCGTGAAGGAAGATACGGATCTGATGATCATCTCCGCCGAAGGCAAGATCATCCGCATCGAGTCGGGTGATATCCGTCAGGTGGGCCGTAACTCGCAGGGTGTCCGTCTGGTGAAGATGGATGATGTCGACCGCGTCGCCGCGGCCAGCGTCGTCCCCGGCTCCGACGACGTCCCGCTGGGCGAAGACGAGGCCGAACTGCCTCTCCAGTAAGTAAAACGGAGTAACTTCCAACGAACGGCCAGCCCCTCCGGGCTGGCCGTTTTTATTGGGTCTAATGCCCTTTCTCCGCTCTGCCGATAGATCCTTTGGATGCGACTCGCCCTGCTTGCCGTAGCTTTGGGAACCTTGGTTGGTGGACTGAATCATGTAGGGGTGATCGCGGGGATCCTGTCTCCGCCGCCGGGGTATGAGCCGGCGTATGTCATCCGGAACCTGGATGTGCCCCAATATCTCACCTGGGCCGCGCTGGCGAAGGATCACTGGCTGCTCCCGAACTTCCACGCGCCGTGGAAGACCGAGCCGGCGCTCTTCCAGCCCATGTTGCAAATCGTTGGAAAGAGTGGGCTTACGCCCATCGCCTCGCACTACGCGCTGCAGTTCCTGCTCTACTGGGTGACGGCCTACGCGCTCCTTCTGGCCTTTCAGACCTTTCTCAAAACCCGCCGCCAGATGCTCTATGCCGCCATCGTGATGATCGGGGCGCTGCCGCTCAAGCTGATCGGCTGGGCGGTGGCGAAGTGGGTGGGGGCGGCGGCGCCGGTCCAGTTGGGTCTGGCTTACGGGTTGATCGAGTACACCTACGAGACCGCCGACGGGTTTTTGCGAGGCGGACTTTCGAATTCTTTCACGCTGACGTTCGGGACGGCGGTGACCCTGTTCGGGTTTACCGCGCTCGCCCTCTACGCCCGGACGGGGGAGAAAAAGTACTTCCAAAGGCTGTGTTTTTGTGCGTTTTTTGGTGCACTTTTGCATCCTTTTGAGGTGTTTTTGGTGTGTTTTGGCGCCGTTTTGCCACTGCTAAAAATGAAACGGCCGTTTGAAATCGTGTGGTTGGGGCTGGCTGGCGGGTTGGGGCTGACGCCGTATGTGGTGCAGTCGGTCCGGTCGGCGTGGGTGCGGGACGCGTCGGACTTTGCGCAATGGCATATGACTTCGCCGGTCTGGGTACTACTGGTGTTCGGGCTGCCAGCGATTCTGATCTGCTGGCTGATGGCGATGAAGTGGGGCGGGGAAGCGCCGGAGGACAGTGTCCTGCAGAGCTGGTTTCTGACCACCGCGTTGCTGCCGATGATCCCGGCGATTCCGGTGGCGATCCATTTGTTTGATGGGTTTACGTATTGTTTGGGGTTCCTGTTGGTTCGGAAAGCCGGGCAGGATAAGCTGTTTCAGAAGTACGGAGCTCGGCTGCGGCCGGTGGCGTATGGCTGGGCGGCGGTGTCGGTGGCGGTGTTGGGAACTGTTTATTTTCAGATATATAGCGATGGGAAGCAGGCCGATCCGCTTATTGGGCGGCCGGCGGTGATCGCGAAAGACGAGCGGGCGATGCTCGATTGGATGAAGCAGAATCTGCCCCGGGAGCGGGTGGTGCTGGCGCCGGCGGAGATGGCCCCGTGGGTGGCGACGATTCCGATGATGGCGATGGGAAGCCACGATGTGTTCAGTATTTCCTACGATGCCCAGCGCGAGGCGGCGACGAAGTTCTACGCCGGGGACCAGTCCGTAATTAATAGATATGGCGTGAGTTACGTGGTCTCCGAACAGCGTCTGGCGTCCGGATCCCTCCTGCATGAAGTGGGGAAACTGCGGATTTACGAGATGCCGGGCCACGTGCCGTTGGCCTACCCGGGCAGCACGGGGGAGAAACGAAACGGGTTCCGGCAGTGGGTATTTCAGCTTCTGGGCGGCATCGCTAAATAAATCTGGATAAACCTATCGTTTTATCGTAGAATCGCCTTAGTGTTTAGTACAACGCTCGAATACGCTCTGCGCGCGGTGACCTGGCTGGCGGCGCGCCCCGGTGAGGGGATGACGGCTGGACGCATTGCCGAGGCGACGCAGGTTCCGGAAGACTACCTCTCTAAAGTGTTGCAACAGTTGGTTCGGGGCGATGTTTTGGTCTCGCAACGGGGGCGGAATGGGGGCTTCCAGTTGGCTCGGCCGGCGGCGGAGATTTCGATGCTGGCGGTGGTCAACGCGGTGGAACCGATTCGGCGCATTGAGACCTGTCCGCTGAAGTTGCGGGAGCACGGGATGGTGCTCTGTCCGTTGCACCGGCGGCTGGATTACGCGTTTGCCATGGTGGAGAAGGCGTTCGCGGAGACGACGTTGGCCGAGTTGGTGGAAGACAACAAGAAGCGGGAGTCGCTGTGCGCTCCGGGGCTGGAGGTGTTGCATGTGGTCTAAACGGTTGATTGTATTCGGCTTACCGGCGGTGGTGCTGGCCGGGCTGGGCGGGTCGTTCCTGGTGCCGTTGGAGCACGAGGCGATCGACTATGCCAAGCGCCCGACGCATGACCCGATCACAAAGATGAATGCCAAGTTGAAAGACGGGTCGGTGAAGTTTAAGTTTACCGACGATGGGATGGGGTATTTGGGGGCGGTTCTGAAGGCGCTAGATGTGCCGGTGGAATCGCAGGTGATGGTGTTTTCGAAGACCAGTTTTCAGGCGCCGCGGATTGCGCCGCGGACGCCGCGGGCGTTGTATTTCAACGATGACGTGACCGTTGGCTTCGTGCAGACGGGGGATGTGGTGGAGATCACGTCGGTGGATCCGAACCAGGGGGTGATTTTCTACTCGCTCGATCAGGAAGAGGTTGCCAAACCGCGGTTTGAGCGGCGGGACACGTGTTTGCAGTGTCACCAATCGGCGGCGACGTTGGGGGTGCCGGGGTTGGTGATTCGCAGTGTTGTCAGCGAGCCGAGCGGGTACCCGATGTTCCAGGCGGGGACGAAGACGACCGATCACCGGAGCCCGTTGGAGGACCGTTGGGGCGGGTGGTATGTGACGGGGAAGGCGACGGGGAAGCACATGGGCAACCAGGTGGCGGTGGACCGGGATAAGCCGGAGTCCTTGAAGGAGATTACGGCGCGGTTTGACGCGGGGCGGTATTTGACGCCGAATAGCGACGTGGCGGCGTTGATGGTGTTGGAGCATCAGACGCAGATGACTAATTTGATTACGCGGGTGAATTTTGAGGTTCGCCACGCGTTGCATCATCAGCGGACGATGAATCAGATCTTTGGGGATCCTTTAGTTACTCGTTCGGAATCGACTAAGCGGCGGATCCGGGAGGCGGCTGAGGAGTTAGTAGATTATCTGTTGTTTATTGAAGAGGCGCCGTTGGTCGAGCCGGTGCGCGGTTCGAGTGGTTTTGCTGAAGTGTTTGCGAAGCGCGGGCCGTTGCGGGAGTTGGACCTGGATAAGTGGTTGTTTAAGACGCCTTGTTCGTACATGATTTATTCGGCGGCGTTTGACGGGATGGGGCCGGAGGCGTTGGAGGCTGTGTATGCGCGGCTGCATCAGGTATTGATGGGGAAGGCCGATGACAAGAAGTATCAGCGGCTGACGGCGGCGGACCGGAAGAACATTTTGACCACGTTGCGGGCGACGAAGAAGGGGATGCCGGCGTATTTGAAAACGGCTAGTTTGTAGCGCGCGATAATGAGGCATGACCTCTCGTTCCTGGGCGGAAGTTTCGCAGATTTTGGCTAGCGGCGATGTGAAAGGCAAGTTGTCGAAGCATGACTTGCCGACGCCGTGTTTGATTGTGGACCTGGATGGGTTGGAGGCCAATTTGTTGAAGATGGCCTCGTATGTGCGGGGCCAGGGACGGGCGTTCCGGCCGCATGCGAAGTCGCATAAATGCGCGGAGATTGCGAAGATGTGTTTGGCGGCGGGGGCCGTGGGGGCTTGCACGGCGAAGATCGGGGAGGCGGAGGCGTTAGCGGCTTTGGGCGTGGGCGGGTTGTTGATTACGACGCCGATGGTGGGACGGTACCGGGTGGAGCGGGCGGTGCGGTTGGCTTCGGCTCGGCCGGAGACGATTTTTGTGGCGGATGATTTGGGGAATCTTGCCGATTTGAATTTGGCGGCTGGGGTGGCGGGTTTGCAGTTGCGGGTTGCGGTGGATTTGAATGTTACGAATCGGACGGGGGTGATGCCGGGTTCTTCGGCTGTGGCGTTTGTGGAGAAGTTGGTGGGGATGCCGCATTTGGAGTTTGCCGGGATTCAGGCGTATGCGGGGCATTGTGCGCACGTTTATGGGTTTGCGGAGCGGAAGAAGGGGTCGGAAGAGGCGATGGGGTTGGCGGTGGAGACGCGGCGGTTGTTGGAGAAGGCCGGGATTGGGTGTGATTGGTTGAGTGGGGGTTCCACGGGGACTTATAACATCGATTCCCATATTGACGGGATTACGGAGTTACAGCCGGGTAGTTTTCTGTTTATGGACATTGACTATAACCGGATTGGTGGTGCGGATGGGAATGCGTTTTATTCGGACTTTGTGAATACGTTGTTTGTGTTGACCACCGTTTATAGTAAGCCGACGGCGGATTTGGCGATTGTGGATGCAGGTTTTAAGGCCATTGCTACGGATAAGCCGTTTCCGGCGGAGGCGCGGGCGTATCCGGGGTCTTTGTTTGCGTTTTCCGGGGACGAGCACGGGCGATTCTTTTTGGAGAATTCGGTGCGGAAGGTTTCTCTTGGGGATCGGGTGGAGTTTGTGGTGCCGCACTGCGATCCGAGTGTGAATTTGTATGACCGGATGTTTGGGGTGCGGGGGGATTCTGTGGAAGCGGTTTGGACGGTGGATGCGCGGGGGCGGGTGGAGTAGGTTAGCGGATTGCGTTGAGGCGGACGACCATCGCAGGGCTGTCCTTTTCGTCATCGACCGGGACGTGAATGAGGAAGCGTTTGCCGTCTCGGGACGGTTGAAACTTCTTTTCGCCGGGGCGGCCATCGACGACGAACAGCGCCTCGGGTGGCGCGACCTTGATGTCATCCGCCTGTAGGGTCACCGCGGCTGCATTGAGGCGGCCACCGGCTCCGATCCAGTAGAGTTCGCGGCCATCGCCGCGCCACTCTGGTTCCCGGCCGCCACCGCTGGAAACGACCTGACGGCCGGTGCGTTCGAGGAGGCGCTGGAGATAGACTTCTGTGCGGCCCGACTCGTCCGATTGATAGGCGACCCAGCGTCCATCGGGCGAAATGGCCGCACTGTCTCCGTCGGCCCATCGTTCGGGCTTTCGCTCCCCGCTGAGGGGCAGCAGGTTGATTTCGCGGAGGCCAAACAGCAGGAATTTACCGTCCGGGGAGATGGATTGCATGCGATCATTCCGCTCCCCTTTCCAGACGAGTTCCAGTGGGCCGGAACCGTCGGCCGCAACGCGGTGAATCCCTTCGCGGTTGGTGAAATAGAGGTGCTTGCCATCTGGTGCCCAGTGTGGGGTGGCGGCGCTGCTGGAAGGGATGCGCACGCTGCGGCCATTGGCGAGATCCATGAGCGAGAGTTCGGAGAAGCCGATCTGGTCGCCTCCAGTGTAGGCGAGGCGGGTGCCATCGGGCGAGATCTCGTAGTGGTAGGTGATGGGGCCGGGGGCCCCGATGGGCGCACTGGCGACACCGGTGCGATCCCGCCAAGTGAAGCGGGCTTTTGCGCCCGTTCGCCCCGAGCGGCCGTAGAAGAGGACGCCGTTGTTGGAATTGGAGAAATCGGCATAGGAGTTGTTGTTGGTTGTGCCGATATTCGTGGCGATTTCAATGGGTTCTCCGGCTAGCCTGGGTGGAGAGAGTTCGAGCCTCTGGGCCACGAGCTTGCCGTCGGCGGGGATATAGAGCAGGGAGCCAGACTGGGGGTCGTAGGACGCCTTGTACTGGGTGGTGGTGATTTTGACTGGCGGTGAGCCGTCGAGGGAGCCGAGGGCGATGTGGTTCTTGCCGGGTTCGGCGACATAACGGATGAGGACGAGGAATCGTTTGCCGTCGGGGAGGAAGTGGGGGTAGTAGTGGTGGGTTTCACCGGCTTTTTCGTCAACGGTTGTCACCTGGGCTGGGGTGCCTCCCGCGGCGGGGACGCGCAGAATCCCTCCGCCTTGTCGATTGACATAGAGAATTGCGCCGTCCGAATTCCACGAGGCGCCGCGGGGACGAACAGAGTCAGCGATTGATACGGGGAGACCGCCGGAGAGCTCGGTACGTTTCATTTTGCCGCCGGCAAAGAAGGCGATGGATTTGCTGTCGGGTGACCAGAAGGGCCGAGCGGCAGCCAGGGTGCCGGGCAATTGGCGGGCTTCCATGGAGTCCAGAGGACGAACGTAGAGACTTTCGTCTCCCTGCTGGTCGACGCCGATGAAGGCGAGCGTCTTCCCGTCGGGCGAGATGGCGGAGCCGCCGTTGTTGAAGATGGAGGTGAATTCGACCCCGTTGGGTGGGTTGAGTTCAAGGAGAGCGGGGACGGCTGTTGCGGCCGGAGCGCGGAAGAGGGCCCAGGCGACGGCTACGGTGGTGACTGCCAGGCAGGCGACGGGGAGGAGCCAGTTGCGTTTGGGTGGCGGGGCGGCGGAGACGGCCGGTTCCCGATAGTTCTCGATGGCGAAGCGGGCTTCGCCGATGTGTTGGAGGCGATTTTTGAGGTTGCGATCGAGACAGCGCTGGAGGAGTTGGCGGAGGGGGCCGGCGGGGATTTTGTTGAAGTCGATTTCGGTTTTGAGGACTTCGGCGAGGGTGTGGGAGACGGTTTCGCCATCGAAGAGTTGCTTGCCGGTGAGGAGTTCGTAGAGGACGACCCCGAAGGACCAGATGTCGGCGCGGCGGTCGACGGGTTTGCCGGCGGCCTGTTCGGGGGCCATGTAGGCGGCGGTGCCGAGGATGAGGCCGGCTTCGGTGGCGCGGAGGGTTAAGGTTGGGGAGTTGGCGGAGGTGGCGTTTGTTCGCTCGACGGCTTTGGCGAGGCCGAAGTCGAGGATTTTGACTTGGCCATCGGGGGTGAGGAGGATGTTGGCGGGTTTGAGGTCGCGGTGGATGATGCCCTTTTCGTGGGCGGCTTCGAGGGCTTCGGCGATTTGTTTGGCTATCGGGAGCGCTTCGGCGATGGGCAGGGGGCCTTGGAGCGGGGCGCCTTCGACGTATTCCATGACGATGGCGTTTTGTTCGAGGCCGAAGATGGTGGCGATATTGGGGTGGTGGAGGGCGGCGAGGGCTTGGGCTTCGCGTTGAAAGCGGGCGAGGTAATCGGCGTCGTTGGCGAGGGCGGCGGGGAGGACTTTGATGGCGACTTCGCGGTTGAGTTTGTTGTCGCGGGCTTTGTAGACTTCGCCCATGCCGCCGGCGCCTATCTTCGATAGGACTTCGTAGGGGCCGATCTTAGAGCCGGGCTGAAGGGGCATGGCGGTTAGTTGGGTTTGTTCAGGCGGACGACCATGGGGAGCGTGTGTTCGGCGCCGTCGACGGGGATGGGGATAGGGAAGCGTTTGCCGTCGCGGGCTGGTTTGAAGAGGCGCTGGCCGGGCGGGCCGTCGACGACGAAGAGGGCTTCGGGCGGGGCGATTTTGAGGTCGTCGCCTTGGGAGGTGACGGCAGCGGCGGCGAGGCGGCCGGCGGCTCCGATCCAAAAGAGTTCGCGCCCATCGCCGCGCCAGGCGGGGTCGTGGCCGCCGCCACTGGAGACGGGGCGCTTGCCGGTTGCGTCTTTGAGGCGCTGGATGTAGATTTCGGCGTGGCCGGATTCGTCGGACTGGAATGCCAC
Source organism: Bryobacteraceae bacterium (assembly GCA_044358225.1). GTDB lineage: Bacteria > Acidobacteriota > Terriglobia > Bryobacterales > Bryobacteraceae. Next base: position 10,337 of record JBIKOG010000205.1, read on the forward strand.
CCAGACGCCATCGGGCGAGATGGCGGCACTTCTTGACGAGGTTGGGGCAATGCCCATCGGGGTGGGTTTGGAGGTGCCGTCGAGTGGGAGGTGGTAGAGTTCGCGGAAGCCGAAAAGGAGTGATTTGCCGTCCGGGGCGATGGATTGGATGAAGTCGGTGCGTGTGCCTTTCCAGATCTGCGTGGCCTCGCCGGAGCCGTCGGCGGCTTTGCGTTGGATGCCCTGGTTGTCGGTATAGTAGATGGACTTTCCGTCGGGTGACCAGTAGGGGGCGAGTCCGTCCTTAGTGGGAAAACGGCTGGTGAGGCCGGAGGCTAGATCCATGACCCAGACGTCGCCGCGGTTGCCGCTGGGGTTCTTGCTGCTGCTGTAGTAGGCGACATGGGAACCCACGGGCGAGATGGAAAAGGCCATGCGGACATTCGTCGCTGGGCCGATGGGGGCGCTCAGCTTGCCGTCGCGATCGCGCCAGGCGAAACGCTTTGGGGTATCGGTGCCGCCTCCGCGGGCGTAGAAGAAGACGCCGTCATTGGAGACCGAGAAGTTGGCGTACGCATTATTCAGGGAGGTACCGACGCCATCGCAGATTTCGATGGGGTCTCCGGTGAGGCGGGGCGGATTCAATTCCAGGCGTTGGGAGACGACCTTGTTGCCGCTGGAGATGTAGAGCAGGGAGCGGGTTTGGGGATTGTAGGAGGGTTTGTATAGGGTGCTGGCGAGTTTGACGGGAGGGGTGCCATCGAGGGAGGCGAGGGCTACATGATTCTTCCCCTGGTTGTTGCCGTGCCGGATGAGAAGCAGGAAGTTTTTGCCATCGGGGAGGAAGTGGGGGAAGTAGTGCTGGTCCTCGCCAGCTTGGGTGTTTTCCTTGGTGGCCAGGGAAACGCCGCCGCCCGCGGCGGGAATTTTCAGGATGCCTTGGCCGCGGGTGTCGGCGAAGAGGATGACTCCATCGGCATTCCAGGAGCCGCCGCGGGCGAAGATGACGTCGGCGAGGGCGACGGGGAGGCCGCCGGCGATATCGGTGCGTTTCAGCTTTCCGCCGGCGACGAAGGCGATGGATTTGGAGTCCGGGGACCAGAAGGGGCGGGCGGCGTATTGAGTGCCGGGGAGGGGGCGGGCAACGAGTGAGTCCAGGGGGCGGATGTATAGGCTCTCTTCGCCGTTCTGGTCGATGCCGACGAAGGCCAGGGTTTTGCCGTCCGGGGAGATGGCGGAGCCGCCGCCGTCGGTGACAGCGGCGAACTCGATTCCGGGGGGCGGGGTGAGTTCGAGAGTGGCGGAGTTGGCGGTTGGGCCCGCCGGGGTGCGGAAGAGGGCCCAGGCGATGGCGAGGGTGGTGACGGCCAGGCAGGCGGCGGGGAGGCGCCAGTTGGTTTGTTGGGGTCGGGGCTTTTGGGTGAGGAGGATGCGGGCTTCGCCGATGTGTTGGAGGCGGGTTTTGAGATTGCGGTCGAGGCAGCGCTGGAGTAGTTGGCGGAGGGGGCCTTCGGGGATGGGTTTGAAATCGATTTCGGATTTGAGGACTTCGGCGAGGGTGTGGGAGACGGATTCGCCGTCGAAGAGTTTTTGGCCGGTGAGGAGTTCGTGGAGGATGACGCCGAAGGACCAGATATCGGCACGGCGGTCGACGGGTTTGCCGGCGGCTTGTTCGGGGGTCATGTAGGCGGCCGTGCCGAGGATGAGGCCGGCTTGGGTGGACTGGAGGGTGAGGGTGCGGTCTGTTTCGTTGGAGCGTTCGACGGCTTTGGCGAGGCCGAAGTCGAGGATTTTGACCTGGCCGTTGGGGGTGAGGAGGATGTTGGCGGGTTTGAGGTCTCTATGGATGATGCCCTTGTCGTGGGCGGCTTCGAGGGCTTCGGCGATTTGGAGGGCGATGTTGGTTACTTCGGATGGAGGGAGGGGGCCGTGGAGGGGTTGGCCATCGATGAGTTCCATGACGATGGCGTTTTGTTCGAGGCCGAAGATGGTGGCGATATTGGGGTGGTTGATGGCGGCGAGGGATTGGGCTTCGCGTTGGAAGCGGGAGAGGTATTCGGTATCGAAGGCGAGGGCTTCGGGGAGGATCTTGACGGCGACTTCGCGATTGAGTTTACTGTCGCGGGCTTTGTAGACTTCGCCCATGCCGCCGGCGCCTATCTTGGACAGGACTTCGTAGTGGCCGATCTTAGATCCGGGCGCTAGGGACATTGGGATCTGTTTAGCTTATCGCAGGTGGCGTTCGAGCCATTCCATGGCCTTTTGGACGCTATCTTCGGTGGGAGAGTGGCCGGTGCGGTGGTTGATGAAACTGGCGTTTTTGTTGGGGGATAGATAGGGGATGCTTTTGTCGCCGTCGGCGGATTCGCCGGCGATGAGTAAGAAGGGCCGGGGGCTGGTGTAGGCGATCAGGTCGTGCTGGTCCGCGGTTGGCGGGAGCTTTTCGATTGCCTTGCCTAAGTACCAGAAGTCGCCGTAGTTGGAGAACTTCAGGCTGAGGCCGGGTTCGCTGGAGACGGTCGCTTTTATTCGCTCATCGAACGCCGCGGCGTAGAGGGCCATTTTGCCGCCTAGGGAGTGGCCGATCATTCCGATCTTGGTGGGGTCGACGTCTAGGCGGGTGGTTAGATAGTCAATTACGCGCTGGCTGTCGAAGATCCACTTACCCAATGGAGTTACATTGGGGTGGCGTTTGGCTAAGTTGTAGACGGCTTCGTCGTAGCCTTCGCCGTCGGCTTCGCCGTACCACTTGACCGAGACGGCGATCATGCCGCGCTGGGCGGCGAGGCGGGCGAAGGCTCGGGTGCCTCCGGCGGTGTAGCGGCGGCCGCCGAGGTCGGCGCCGGTGGGGGTGTCGACGTCGTAGTAGGGCACGATGACGACGGGGAGGCGGCCGGCGGGCTTGCGGAGGGGGTAGGTGATCAGGATTCTTGTCGGGTAGTTGGGTTCGACGGCGAGGTCGATGAGGTCGGCGGTGAAGGTGGGGTCGGTAAATTTGCGGATGAGGGTGGGGGTGGGGGCTTTCTTTGGGAGATTGGGGGTGCCTAGGATTTGTTGCCAGTTGGTGGCGGTGGGTTTGGGGGGATTGTTGGTTGGCGGGGGTGGGTATTCGGGGGCGGGCGTCTTTGGGAGTTGGGCGGGGTAGAGGGTGCGGGCGAGGCGGAGGCCGGTGAATTGGGAGTGTTTGTTGGGTTCTAAGGAGTTGAGGAGGCCTTTGTTCCATTGGGTGCCGCCAGTGAGGAAGCTGCCGCCGCGGATGACCTTGGCGATGCCGGTGAGGGGGCCTTGGGGGTCGCGAATGGCGTCCAGCTGGGGGTCAGGCGAGAACCAGTCTTCGCACCACTCCCAGACGTTGCCGGCCATGTCGTGGAGGCCGTATTGGTTGGGCGGGGATTGTTTGACTTCGCGGGTGCCGGGTTTTTCGGCGTCGATCAGGGTTTGCTTGTCCTGGTAGCCGGTGTTGCGGAAGGCGGTTTTGTCGGGGGTGCCTTGGGCGAGTTGCCATTCGGCGTTTGTGGGGAGGCGGTAGCCGGTGCAGTTGGGATGGCGC
>JBIKOG010000204.1:0-13865 GCA_044358225.1 Bryobacteraceae bacterium
TTCATCACCAACTTCTTCGACACGCTCGGCATCGGCTCCTTCGCCACCACCACCTCCATCTTCAAATTCACCCGCATGGTCCCGGACCACCTCATCCCCGGCACCCTCAACGCCGGCCACACCATCCCGACAATCTTCCAGGCCTTCATCTACATCGCCGCCATCGAGGTCGACCCCACCACCCTCCTCCTCATGATCGCCGGCGCCGTCTTCGGCTCCTGGTTCGGCGCCGGCTGGGTCGCCCGCCTCCCCAAACATAAGGTCCAAATCGGCGTCGGCGGCGCCCTCCTGTTCGCCTTCCTCGTCCTGCTCATGCGCCAATTCGACCTCTTCCCCGCCGGTGGCGACGCCCTCGGCCTCACCGGCGCCAAACTCGTCATCGCCGTCACCCTCAACACCGTCTTCGCCGCCATCAGCACCCTCGGCATCGGCTTCTACGCCCCCTGCATGACCTTGGTCGGCCTCCTCGGCATGAACCCCATCGCGGCCTTCCCCATCATGATGGGCTCCTCCGCCTTCCTCATGCCCGTCGCCAGCTCCCGCTTCGTCATCGCCCGCGCCTATTCCCCCGCCGTCGCCATCGGCCTCACCCTCGGCGGCCTCTGCGGCGTCCCCCTCGCCGCCTTCGTCGTCAAGTCGCTCCCCCTCACCGCCGCCCGCTGGCTCGTCATGTTCGTCATCCTCTACGCCGCCGTCCGTATGCTCCAATCCGCTTATACTGAGAAACAGAATTCATGAAAATCACAGCCATTCGCGCCTATCAAGTTGACCTCCCCCTGCACGAAGGCAGCTATAAATGGTCCGGCGGCAACTCCGTCGACGTCTTTGATTCCACCGTCGTCGCCGTCGAAACCGACTCAGGCCTCACCGGCTACGGCGAAGTCTGCCCGCTCGGCTCCGCCTATCTCGCCGCCTATGCCAATGGCGCCCGCACCGGCCTCAAGGAACTCGCCCCCAACCTCATCGGCGCCAACCCCACCGAACTCGGCGCCCTCAACCGCCGCATGGATCAACTCATGCGCGGCCACCCCTACGTCAAATCCGCCATCGATATGGCCTGCTGGGACATCCTCGGCAAGGCGTCCAACCAGTCCGTCGCCACCCTCCTCGGCGGCCACTACGGTGCCGACTTCGCCCTCTACCGCGCCATCTCCCAGGACACCCCGGAGAACATGGCCGCAAACGTCGCCGGCTACCGCGCCGAAGGCTACACCAAGTTCCAACTCAAGGTCGGCGGCAACCCCGACGTCGACATCGAACGCATCCGCGCCGTCGCCAAGGAAATGCAGCGCGGCGACGTCCTCATCGCCGACGCCAACACCGGCTGGCGTCAGCACGAAGCCGTCCGCATCGCCCACGCCGTCCGCGACGTCGACGTCTACATCGAACAGCCCTGCCTATCCTATGAAGAGTGTCTCGCCGTCCGCCGCCACACCGATCGCCCCTTCGTCCTCGACGAAGTGATCGACGATCTCAGCGCCGTCCTCCGCGGCGTCTCCGACCAGGCCATGGACGTCATCAACCTGAAAATCTCCAAGGTCGGCGGCCTCACCAAGGCCCGCCAGATCCGCGATCTCTGCGTCTCCCTCGGCATCGCCATGACCATCGAAGACACCTGGGGCGGCGACATCATCACGGCCGCCATCGCGCACCTCGCCCACAGCACGCCGCCCGATTTCCTCTTCACCGCGACCGACTTCAACAGCTACGTCACCGTCAGCAACGCCGAAGGCGCCCCGCAGCGCAACCACGGCCGCCTCGCCGCCAGCCGCCAACCCGGCCTCGGCGTCACCCCTCGCTGGGAAGTCCTCGGCGACCCAGTAATGTCCATCGGCTGACAGCCCCAAGCAGCAAAACACCCCACCGGGGACACCCGCGGGCCGAAGCGCGACAGCGCGCAGGTCGGGTGTCCCCAGACGCCGTGGTACCCCACGCAGCAACACCCCACCCCGGGAACATACGTGCCGTGGGGATCGTGCTCGGCCCCCTTAGCCCGTAGGGCGACGGGGGCTCCCCAAAACGCCGCACATCCCCGAGCACACCAACGCCCTAAAACACCAAATTCTTCGAGAAAAACGCCAAAACGTATCCCTCCACCCGGTCGCTGATATGGTTTACATGATCCCCCTCGTAAACAGCAAACGAGTGCCCCACCCCACGCGAAGTCAGCAACTGTTCAAACTCCTTCGCGCTCCCCGACAGCCGGTCTTTATCCCCAACGTCGATCGCAATCCCCTTCAGCTTCTTTAAATTCCCCACATACTGGTCCAACATCGCAATCGGCGCATTCGCAATCCACCGCGCCATCACCCCCGGCTGCGGCTCCCCATTCTTCACCGGCAAGTCAATAAATAAAGGCGGCTTCTGCGGATTCGGTGACCACGCCGCCGCCGACGCCAGCATCGCCTTCGTCCCAAAATCTGTCTTCGCAATCTCGTCGAACGACGTCACCGCCTCCGCCTTCGCCGCATTCTGAACCGCCGGCGGCGGAATCAAACAACAAGGACTCATCGCATAAATGCTCGAAAACACCCCCGGCCGCTTCATCGCAATCCGAATCGTGCCATACCCGCCCATCGAGTGCCCCGCCAGCCCACGGCTCTCCGTCCGCGCCAGCGTCCGGTAGTGCCCGTCGATATACCGCACCAACTCCTCCGCCACAAACCCTTCCCAATCCCCATTCACCAGCGACGAAGAATACATACTCCCCTGAAACCGCCCAAAGGCGTTCGGCATGACGATAAGCATCTCCTTCGCCCCGCCCGCAGCCAGCACCCTGTCCACCACCTCCGGCACATTGATGAAATGTTTCCGCATCCCCATCCACTGCTCATCCCGATCGGTGAACCCATGCAGCAAATACAGCACCGGATACCGCCGCCCCGGGCTCTTGGCATAACTCGGCGGCAGATAGACAGTCACCTCCGGGTCCGCCGTATCCCCCGCCAGATTCCCCTCCAGCCCAACGCCGTGAACCCGAATCCGCGTGACCTCCCCCTTGCCATCCGCCGCCAACAACCCCGCCGCGCACACCGCGGCCATCGCGATCATCTTCCAGTTCATGGCACCCAGTCTACCCAACCGCCCCGGCCAACAATGCCCTGTCGCACCAGTCGTAACACAACACCACCGGCACTGCTCTAAAATCGAGGAACAATACATGCAGATGAGGCGGAGGCAAATCGTATGGGCTGGATGAGCGACCCGCAGGCGTGGATCGCCTTCGCGACCCTATTGCTGCTCGAGACGGTGCTAGGCATCGATAACGTCATCTTTATCTCCATCCTCGCCGGGAAACTACCCGTCGCCCAGCAGGCCCGCGCCCGCATGGTCGGGCTCGCCGCCGCACTCCTGTCCCGGCTCGTACTGCTCCTTTCACTCTCCTGGATCATGCGCCTCACCGCGCCCCTCTTCACCGTCATGAATCAGGAGATCTCCGGGCGAGATCTGATCTTGATCATCGGGGGCCTCTTCCTCCTGGCAAAGGCCACGCGGGAGATTCACGAACGCCTGGAGGGCGAAGAGGGCGCCACTCCCGGAGCGGCCCCCAGTTTCGCCAGCGTCATTGTGCAGGTACTGATCCTCGACGTGGTCTTCTCGCTCGATTCCGTCATTACAGCCGTAGGCATGGTGAACGACATCGGAATCATGGTGGCGGCGGTCGTGGCGGCCGTCATCTTCATGATGGCCTTCGCTGGAGCCATCAGCCGGTTCGTCGCCCAGCACCCGACCATCAAAATGCTCGCTCTCAGCTTCCTCCTGCTGATCGGCGTTACCCTGGTCGCCGAGGGATTGGACCAACATATTCCGAAAGGCTACATTTATTTCTCCATGGCCTTCTCCGTGCTCGTCGAAATGTTGAATATCCGGTCGCGCAAGGGGAAAGCGACGCCGGTACAACTGCACATGAGCACCCCGCCCTTGATCCCGAAAATGGGCCGCGCACCGGTGGACGGCGACGGCACGAAGCCGTAGCCTGATCCCCCTTCCGCACAAACTTCTCAAAATGTGACCCCGAAACAGCGCGCACCGCGCATGCCTCATCAGCCGGAGTTCGCATCCGGCAACAGAGGAGAACTTGATGATTCACAGAGGAATTCTGCTACTTTTTCTAGCGGCGACCGTGCAACTGCACGCCGGCTGGATTACGTGGACAAACGGCACCCCCGGGGTAACCGCAACCGGGTCCTTCGACGGCGGGAGCGGCTCCTACGCCGGCACCGCCACCGCGGCGATCTCCAACGTCATTGACGGTGGCTCGAACGGAGTGCCCGGCATCAGTGCCAGCTCATTTGCGAATGGAGTTCTGACGACTTCGTTCCTCAATAACTTCCCGGTCAACAGCAACGGCACGTTCACCGCGTTGGCGAACGGCTACAACAACACGCAAGACGCCTATCTCATTACGTTGGATTTCACCGGCATGGCCAACGGGTTTCTGCCCTCCGGTACGCTGTTCACCGTACTCGACCTGGACAGCCTGGAAAACTACCGCAACGTCACCGCCTTCGCCCCTGGCGGTGCGCAAGTCGGCACAGCGTGGCTCTCGCCACTCGGCGGCATCGCCGGCCTGCTGGACTTCAGCACTCTCGTCGACGGCGTGGATTCGACGGCCAGCTTCACGCCACCCTCCGTCTCCTTCAGCGGCGGCCTGTATCAGATGATCGGACCGGCCGCCAACGAATCCACGTCTCTGCTCGGGTTCCGCACGACGCAGAACCTGGAGCGCATTACGCTGGCCTTTGATCAGTCGAACAACCAGACCGCACTTTTCGCCGGCGGCGGTCCGCAAATCGCCATCGGCACCGAAGCCGTACCGGAACCGGGAACGATGACCATGTTCGGCATCGCCTCCGTCGCCGGCCTGCTCCTGCGCCTCAAAAAGAGGTAAATCCCGCGGGCAATGGCGACACAGTTGTTCCCGGTGTCGCCATTGCCCCAAACGATCTACTCAACGCCATTCGCGCCTGCAAGGCGCAACGTCACCGCTCGATTCTCGTCCGCGCTCAACCCGAGGGACTAAGCCGCATCACCAACCTGCCAGCCAGCCCCATCCAGCCGTTTCCACGCAACCGAACGCGCAACCGCTACTCCGTAAACCCAGCCACCTTCCGATAAACGCGCCCCAGCCCAACCGAAACACCCAAACCCTCCAGCCGAACGACACCCTCCGGCCCCACCGCCTCCCGGTAGGTCCACGCGCCGTCCCCCTCCCGCGTAAACCACTCCACGCGCATCGCATCTTGCGAAACCAGCACATACTCCCGCAGGCTCGCCACCCGCCGGTACTGCGCGAACTTCCCCCCGCGGTCCCATTTCTCCGTCGATTCCGACAATACCTCTACCACCACGGACGGATTCGTCAGGATGTCCCGATGCCCTTCGCCGTACACAGGTTCCCCACAAACCACCATCACGTCCGGATAGACATAGGTTTCACCCGCCGCTACCTGCAATCGCATTTCCGAGACAGTCACAATGCAAGGCCCGTCTTCCAGCGCATTCGCCAACTCCCTGCCGACCTGCAAAATCAACTGGGCATGCGCCAATCGCCCGCCCGACATCGCAAACACTTCCCCATTCACAAACTCACTCCGGAACGAGGCAGCCCTGTCCGCGGCCAAATACTCTTCCGCCGTCACTCTCGGGATTGCATTCGCAGCCATGCTTCATCCTACCCCAAGCCCGTCAAAGGCCCACACCTACCGCTTATACAAATACAGCGTGTGGCTCCGGCCTTCCCCGTCATCCTCAATCACTTCCGTCTTATCCGGCCGCCAACCGCCCACCTCGAAATCATGCGCCACCACCCGCGCACCCTTCTTCAATTGCTTCTCCAACAACGGCCGCAACTTCTCGTTCGACACCGGCAACAAATACACCGTAATCAAATCCGCCGCCGTATAATCCTGCTGCAGCAAATCCCCGTGAATGATCTTGGCTTTCTCGCTCAAACCCATCCGCCTGATCCGCTCCGAACTCTGCGAATACAAGTCCTTGTCATACTCCACGCCCGCCGCGTGCATGCCGAACTTCTCCGCCGCCATGATCACAATCCGCCCGTCCCCACTGCCCAGGTCGAACATCTTCTCGCCCTTCTTCGCCCCGCCCAACTGCAGCATCTTCTCCACAATCGCGTTCGGCGTCGGGTAGTACGGAGCCAGCTTTTCAGCCTTCTTCGGCTCCTGCGCCAGCAATGGCACAATCCCCAACCCACCCAGCAACATCCTGCGTCGATTCATTCCGCTCTCCTCACTCCTCAAGGTTCAATATACAGACGCACTTTGTTGCTCAGAGAGTTGCCGGTCTCCAAAAATAACTCCGACGCCCCGCTGTTCACCACATCCGGCAACCGTACTTCCACCAGATAGTAGCCGATGTATCCCGGCGCCAGCGTCGCCCGCACAACCTCCACCGCCGACCCATCCAGATACGCTTTCACCTGCGCCACCACCGCCGGAGCCGACTCGCCCATCGGCGCCGCCATCCCCGCCGGCCACGTCGGCGTCACCCGGCCCAACCCGCTCACCAGCACCTGCACCAACGCCCCCGCCCGCGCCGGATTCCCGCCGTCCAACAACGCCCCGTTCGCCCCGTCCATCACCATCGGCGTCCCATCCCGGTCCACCAGAATCGCCGGCGCCGCCACCGCCAACGGCAGGCTCGATCGCACCCAGCCGCCCTCAGCCTCCAGCGACAACGAAACCGTCGACCCTTCCAGATCAAACGGCAACTGAATCTGCGTCTCCCGCTCCCCGCGGCTCAACACCGTCACCGGCCGCTCCCCCGCCCGTACATTCTGCACCCGGCCGCCCATCACGCTCAACAGCGCCCCCGGCGCCGCCGCCCGCGCCGTCCAATCCGCCGCGCTCACAATCTTCCAATCCCGCATCCGGTGCGGCGAAGTCTCCGCATACACCCCATACCCGTAAACCGCCGCATACAACGTCTGCCCCAACGCGTCCAATTTCACGTCAAACACCGGCGCATCGGCCACGGGCGAAGCCATCTTCTTCCAAGCCGTCGCCGGCCCCATCGCCGTCAAATCGGTGGACGTCCAATAAATTCCCGCCTCGGTCGCCGCATACACCGCGCCCGATTCGAAATCCGCCGCCACTCCATACACCGCCGCCAATCCCAAATTCGACGAAACATCGTCCCAGATCAACCCGCCGTTCGTCGTCCGCAGCACCACCGGGCCAGTCTCCCGCCGCCGCAAACTCACCACCGCCCGTCGCGGCTCCCGCACGTCCAAACTGAACGACTCGACGGTCGCGCCCGGATTCTGCACCGGTGGCAACCACGTCGCCCCCCGGTCCAGCGACACATAAATCCGCCCATCCCCCGCCCCGGCATAAACAACGTCGCCCGAATATCCCAACGCCGTCACCGTCACGCCAAACTCCCGCGACAGCGCCGCCCGCGTCGCCTGTTCCAACGCCAGGTTCCCCGGCACCGCCTGCCAGGCACTCTTCTCGCCCGGAGCCCATTCAAACACCGCCGGCGTCATCGTCGTCGGCGCCATCATCGCCACCCGCAACCCCGAAGTCTCTTTGGGCAAACTCACAATCCGCCGCACCGGCAACTGCGGCAGGCTCCCGTTCAAACTCGCCCACGTCAATCCTGCGTCCGCCGACTTCCACACACCCGTCGCCGTCGAAACCGCGATCTCCTCCGGAACGCCCGGCCGCACCGCCGCCTCGCTCGCCGGTCCGCCCAGCAGCGAAGTCTGTTTCCATTGCGTCAGGTTCCGCCAGCTCTTACCGTTATCTTCCGTCCGCCAAACGTGGTCGCCATACGCGTAGGCCCATCCGGCGCGTCCCGCGCCCACAACCCGCGCCCGCGGCTCCGGCAAACGGTCCACAACCGCGTTCGCCGCTTCCACCGGCCGCCCCGCGCCCGCCGCCCAGCTCTCCCCGTCCGTCGTTACCAGCCAGCGCCCGACAGCCGTTCGCGCGAAAATCGTCCCTCCGTCCGCCGACCAGCCAATCCCATCCACCGGTCCCGTCGCCAACCCGCTCAGATGCAGGTCGATCGCCGCCGTACCCACCCGCCGCCATTCGGCGCGCGCAAGTCCACCGCCCGCTACACTCAGCAGGACAATCAGCCCTATTTTCCGGACCGCGTTCGGCATCTTGTTTTTAGTGATACGTGTCAACTGGGACAAACGGACTCAGCTATTGCGTCCATTGTACCCGCTGAAACGGCTACTGTCTCCCCATTCTATCGGCGGCAGGCGCCAAAAACTGTTGATTCCATGGGCCTTACTCAGAACAATCCCAGAAGGACCCACTTTTGCTATGCAATTATAGTGGTACAATTGGGACGCGGTATTCTGTCCTTTCTGCAACTCTGCGGAGCGGCTGGCGTTCTTACCCACAGGAACTATCATGCACCGGATTCTCACACAAGGAACATTCGCCCTCACGGCCATGCTCTTCGTGTGTCCGGCGTTCGCCCAGCTGCCGAACCTCTTTCCCGAGGAAAAGCAGTACTCCGCGCAGGTCCTCCAACTCACCGGCCAGGTGTCCGTCCTCAAGGGGCGCGAACCCTGGGTCCTGAACGTTGGTGACTGGGTCCAAAAGCGCCAGGAAATCGTCACCGGCGCCACCGGCTACGCCCTCTTCCAGGTCAACGATGGCAGTACCTTCGAAGTCTTCGCCAACTCCCACGTCGTCTTCCGCAATAACGCCGGCGATTGGAAGGATCTCATCGATCTTTTCCTCGGTCGCGTGAAAGTCCACGTGCAGAAGTTCGGCGGCCAGCCGAATCCAAATCGCGTCACCACGCCCACCGCGGTCATCTCCGTGCGCGGGACGATCTTCGACGTCCAGATTGAAGACACCGACGCCACGACGCTGGTCCTCGTCGAAGAAGGTCTCGTCGCCGTCCGCCACGCGCTCATCCCTTCCAGCGCCCCGAAACTCTTGAGCGAAGGCGAATACCTCCGGGTCTACAAGACCCAGCCCATCGCCAAGTCGAATTTCGATAAAGGTAACGCCCTCAAACGCGCACTGCAAACCGCCAGCGATGCGGCCTCCGCCGCCATCTACCGCATGCCCCGCGGCGGTGCGGGCGGCGGCACCACCACCACCCCGGTCCCCGGCGGCGGCGGTCTTCCCGGCGATACCGGTGGCTCCGCGCCCCCGCCGCCTCCCCCTCCCCCGCCGCCTCCTCCGCAGTAGTTCAATAGAGGTATGCGCGTTCTCACTCTCCTTTGGTCAATCAGCCTGACCGCGGTATCCCTGTCTGCGCAGTCCGCCGGCGTCCCTCCGGAATGGGAAACCCGCAAGCTGCTCGATAGCCTCGTCAACAACGCCAAGAAGCTGGATCCCCTTGTCAGCCAGATCAACCCGGCCGATTGGAAAGAGAAGGGGGCGCCCGATGCCTACCAGGCCCAGTGGAAGAGCGTCCGCAACGCCATCGAAGGCCTCCAATACGCCTCCGGCCGTCTCTCCAAGGACCCCACCCGCCTCTCCTACGCCCTCGACACGCTCTTCCGGCTCGACGGTCTCAATACCTATCTTGGCTCTCTCGCCGCCGGCGTCCGCCGTTACCAGAACCCCGCCCTGGCCGACCTTCTGCTCGGCATCGCCGACGAAAACTCCGCCAACCACGAGAGCCTCAAGCAATACGCCCTCGACCTGGCCTCTTCCAAAGAAGGCGAACTCAAGGTGATGGAGTCCGAAGCCCAGCGCTGCCTCGGCATCATCGTCAAACAGCCGCCCGCCATTCCAGCCAAGCCGAAGCCCGTCGCCCCGCCAAAGGATCGTAAGTGACCGTACCTGCCCATTTCACCTGCTCTATCTGCGCTGAACCGTCCATGCAGATCTGCGCCTGGTGCACCAAGGACATCTGCACCTCCCACCGTTGTGGCCGCTGCCGCCGCTGTTCGGACTGCTGCCCCTGCGAACGCCCGCTCACCAGCGACCCAGTACTACCCCCGGACAACACGCCTAGAACCTGAGTCCGGGGGAATCCCACCCCTAGGACCATCGCCGGCTACACCCCTACCGGGCAGCATAGTGGTATGCGACGCATGCTTTCCGTCATCCTGTGGCTGAGCCTGATCCCAGCCGCTTTCGCCAATGTCATCGAAGATCCCACGAAGCTGGCTATCCCATCCAACTTCGAACAATGCGACAACCTGAAGGCCCTCTATCCGGAGTCGCTCCATATGCCCGACGTCGCCTTCCTCGACATCGCCACCGGCTCCATCACCGGCTTTGCCAACTTCGCCACCACCGATAGCTTCCTGAGCTTCATCGACGAATACGTCGTCTCCAACCTCCAGTCCAACGAACTCCGCAACACCCTCCAGTACCATCTCCGCCTCGACTTCGCCGGAATCGACGACCAGATCTCCGAACTCTACTTCCAGATCTCGTCCAACTAGCGCCCCGCTCCCACCGGCATGCGGAGAATACCCACCTTATTCTCCGCATAGAAAGCGGAGAATAATTGCTATAATCTCCGCAGCGGATGCGGAATAAGTACATTCATCAGCGCCCCGATTGGCCCCGGTTCCATTGGAACGCCTCCACGCTCGCCGAACCCCTCGCCGCCACCCGCCACCGCCAGGGCCGTCTCCTTGGGCGCATGGAAGGGCTCGGCTTCAACCTCCAACAGGAGGCTGTTCTCCAAACACTCACGGCCGATGTCCTCAAGAGCAGTGAGATAGAGGGTGAAAAGCTCGACGCCGGCCAAGTCCGCTCGTCCATCGCCCGGCGCCTCGGGATCGCCATCGGGGCCCTCACCCCCACGGACCGCAACGTCGAAGGCGTCGTCGAAATGATGCTCGACGCCACGCGCCACTTCCGCCACCCACTCACCACCGAACGTCTCTTCGGGTGGCATGCATCGCTCTTCCCGGCCGGGCGCAGTGGCATGTCCCGGATTAAAACCGGGGCCTGGCGGGACGACAGCGCAGGGCCAATGCAGGTCATATCCGGCCCCATGGGAAGGGAGCGGGTCCACTACGAAGCCCCAGCCGCGGATCGCATTGCCAACGAAATCAAGTCACTCCTGCACTGGTTCGAAGGCCAAACCCCGATGGATCCCGTGTTGAAGGCCGGCCTTGCCCATCTCTGGTTTGTCACCATCCACCCCTTCGACGACGGCAATGGCCGCATCGCGCGCGCGATCGCCGATCTCAGCCTGGCTCGATCCGAGAATAGCCCCCAGCGCTTTTACAGCATGTCGGCGCAAATCCGCCAGGAACGCGACGGCTACTACGGCATCCTCGAACAAACACAAAAAGGAACCCTCGACATAACACCTTGGATGGAGTGGTTTGTCGGCTGCCTCGGCCGCGCCATCGATGGAGCGCAGGAAACGCTCCGGCAAGTCCTCGAAACGGCGCGCTTCTGGGAACAGATAAAAAACGTCCCGCTCAACGGGCGACAACGCCAGGTCATCAACCGCCTGTGGAACGGCTTCGAAGGCAAACTCACAACCTCCAAATACGCCGCCCTGGCAAAGTGCTCGCAGGACACCGCCCACCGCGACATCCTCGCCCTGCTCTCCCACGGCGTTCTCATGCAGAACCCCGAAGGCGGCCGCAGCACCAGCTATGCACTGGCGCCGGTACGTTGACCCGCGCCCCCCGCTACTTCCCCTCCACCCGGTACAAATGCGTCCGCGTCCGCACATAAAACGCCTTCCCCGCAATCGCCGGCGACGCCAGAAACCCTTCGTCCAGCTTATTCTCCGCCAACTTCTCAAACGTCCGCCCCGGCTTCAGCACAATCGTCTTCCCGTCTTCGCTAAACAGCCACAACTTCCCATCCGCATACACCGGCGACGCCGAATACTCCCCGCCCACCCGCTGCTGCCACAACACATCCCCCGTCTTCGCGTCCACACAACTGGCAATCCCCGTGTCCCCGATCATATAGATCAGCCCGTCCACCAGCAAAATCGACGGCTTATTCGGCACCCCCCGCTTCACCCGCCACGCCACATGGCTGTCAGTAATCAGTCCGTTACCGCCCGTCCGCACCGCCATCAACTGCCCCGCCGAAAACCCGCTCGGAAAGTAGATCAACCCATCCCCCAACACCGGCCGCGTACTCGCCGAATGCTGCCCCCGCTCCTCCACCCGCCACAGCTCTTTCCCCGTCAACGGATCGTAGGAATAGGCGGCCTTCGCCCCCAGGCTGATCATCTCCCAGCGCCCGTTGATCCGCGCCACATGTGGCGTCGCGTACGCCTTCCGCATGTCGCCCTCCGCCGCCGGCTTGCCGTCCTTATCCAGATCCTGAAAATCAATCGACCGCTTCGTCTGCCAAACCGTCTTGCCCGTCTTCTTATCCAGCGCCATCACAAACTGCACATCGCTGCCGTCAAAGTGCATCAGCAACAGGTTCTGAAACAGGATCGGCGACGACCCCGCCCCGCGAAAGTGATTGCACTCAATGTCCCGCCGCTGCCACACCACCTTGAACGTCTTCGTGTCGATCGCCGCCGTCCCCGCAGACCCGAACGTAATATAGACCCGGCCCTCTTCAATCACCGCCGTCGGCGAAGCCGGCGTGTTGAAGGAGTGGATAAACTGCGGCTGCGCCACGTCGAACAGCTTCCAGTCTTTCAGCACCTTCCCGCTCTCGCGGTCCAGGCACAACACAAACAACTCCCGCCCGTCCTTACTCGCCGCGGTCAGCCAAACCTGTTTCCCGTAAACCACCGGAGACGACCACCCCCGGTCATGAATCGCCGTCTTCCAGACGATGTTCTTCGACTCGTCCCAAACCAGCGGCAACCCCTTGGCATCGGAGTGCCCCGTGCCATCCGGCCCGCGGAACTGCGGCCAACTATCCGCCCCCCGCGCCGCCACGGACAAGAGCACAACCACAACCGCTGCCAATCGACTGGTCATCATAGGTCTCTACGGATTGTCGCACTGACAGCGTCCCGATTTGCGCCGCCGCCCTCCGAGACCGGCGGCGCCCGGGTCCCACAACGCGCTACCGCCGCCGCGCGCCAGCCAACAGCACCACCAACCCGGCAGCCATCAGCCCGAACGTCCCCGGCTCAGGCACGCTCGTCCCCCCAACCTGCAGCACCAGATTGTCCACGCCCCCGCGCACCGCGGAACCCTGAATACTCGGAGCCGCCCGCAACCAGATATACAGATCCTTCCCCTCGTCCCCGGCCGTCGCCGCGTAGGTCAACGCCAACCCGCCCACCGCAACCGCTCCGCTCGCCAGGCCAGCCGTCGTCTGCTCAGCATAAATCGTGGACGGGGTTACGCCACTGTCCGACGCCAGCCGTGCCACCAACGAAAACGGGTTGACCCGCCCAGCCCCACCCAACAGGTCGCCCGTAATCGTATACGTCTGCCCGGCCACCATCGTCCCCATGTTCTGCACGATAAACCCCGTGTTCGCCGGGTCCGGATTGTCCGACGCCAGTCGCAACACCCGCGCTCCCGTCGCCCCCGCTACCGACATGAATTCAAATCCCGCCGCCGCGCTCGACGCCTGAATCGGCAGCGACGACAAATTCGTCCAGTTCGCGGCCGCAAACAGCGCGCTCCCCAAATCGCCCCCGGTAGTCGTTTCAAAACTCCCGTTCAGCAACACCACCGCCGCTTCGGCCCGGCCAGCCAATCCTACGGCCACAAGGCCACAAACAATCCAATGACGGATCTTCATCAACCTTCCTCCTGTATAGGCACAAAGAAATCTTTGAAGAAGTCTAACATCCGTCTTACGCCAGATTCCATGAGTAGAAACACTCAAATTGACCGCCCCGCCA
The DNA here is from genome assembly GCA_044358225.1 of Bryobacteraceae bacterium. Lineage (GTDB taxonomy): Bacteria > Acidobacteriota > Terriglobia > Bryobacterales > Bryobacteraceae. The sequence continues at coordinate 13,759 of JBIKOG010000204.1, forward strand.
AACCCTTTGAACTAAACCGCTACGCGGTAAATCTCACCCCGCACAACTGAAAAAAGTGCCAACTCCTGACGATGACAGAACGGCAGCCGCTGCAACGGCCGCTCATT
>JBIKOG010000206.1:0-13860 GCA_044358225.1 Bryobacteraceae bacterium
CCACCGGAATCCTGTTCGCCTTCAGCCCGGAATGCTGTTCGCTTTCACCCCGGAATCCTGTTCGGCTTGGACCGGAATCGCCACTTCCATCAGCCTTTTGAAGTTGTCATCTTCAAGCAGCCTGAACTTAGCCTTTGGGCGAACTTGCTGGTCGGCAGGGAATACGAGAAGCACTCGACCGCAGTCACCATCCTCCAACACCATTCGTTGCGGATTGACTATCCTTGCGTGTACAGACACTTGTTGTCCACTGTATTTTTCTGGACTCCGCACCAGTTCGCAAATCGTCACTCTCTCGGCCACTGGCACCGCCGCCGCTGCAAGACCCCATCCCAAAAGAGAAACCGCAGCGGTAGAATCGAAAATCCAAACGAGCGCTGAAAGGATCGTCATTTCTTTTTGTTGTAGAGTTCCTCAATAACCCTTCCGACGTTGGTCTGACGGAGCTTCTCTGCATCTGCCGCCGCCCAGGATGGATTCCAAAGAGGCCAACCGGCAGAATCTCCTCTCTGAACACCCAACCCGTAGCCGAACGGTTCCATTCGGTTGAAGCCCTGGAACACATAGGACTCCACCGTGTGTGAACCAATCTCTTTGCGAACCCGGTCGGCTCCTGACATCAAGTACTTGAGACCACCGAACATGTTTCCACCATCGACTAAATGCTGTCCTTCATGTCCAACGAGAGCCGCGTTCGCTGTGCTCACCGTCCCGGAATCCCACTTTGAAAGCAACTGATCGATTTGCTTGAAGTTGAAGGTCATCTTGTTGCCGAACGTTTGACCCAAATCGGACATCTTCGAGTTGAAGGCGATTCTGGTTTTGTTGCCGTCACCTTCCGTTCCGATCTTGTCCAGAATTGCATCCAGTTGTTGGCGCTCTTTAGAACCTTCCTTGAACGTTGACGCTGCCTTCTGAAGATCACCAACGGCATCTCGGAACTGTTGCCTATTCGCCTCGCAAGCAGAATCGTTCTGCTTGCACTTGCTATCCCACTCATACATTCCGGTGGGATCAGTGAAGCGCAACGGGTTGTTTAGCGTATAGGCGTATCGATTCCAAGACTGTGGCTCCCACGGCCTACCGGAGTTCAACAACGGATCGGGACTTGTGAACCGCCCCAACGCCCCCGAGTAAAATCGCGCCCCAAAGAAATCCAGCCCCGTCTCTACATCCCGCATCTGCCCCGTAAACGCCTGCCGCACCCCGCCGTCCGCCCCATACCCCGTCAGCGTCCGCCCACCCAATCCGCTCGGCACTTCCTCTCCATACGGCAAGTAATCACTCCGCCGCAACACCCCGCCCGAACCATCCGTCACCAGCCGCGTAGACCCCAACTGATCCTGCACCAAATACCGCGTCTGCAGCCCAGCCGTCGCTCCCACCTGATACTCCGCCGTCAACCGCCCCAACGCATCATAGACAAAACAAGTCGTCTTCCCGCCAGCCACCGTCCGCACACGCCGCCCGAACGCATCGAAATCGTAGCTGAAATCCCCGGTCGTCGTCGTCCGTAACCGGTTCTCCCCGTCATAAACACCAGTCATCCCGCCCAATGTCAACTGGTTCCCCGCCGCGTCATAAGCCAATCCCGTCACCCTGTTGTCTACCACCGCCGGCGCCCCACTCTGGAACCATGCCGCTCCATTCGGCCGCGGCCCGCCCCCGGGCAATGCCCCGCTCTGCGCGCTCACCCATCGATTCCCGAAATCGTCATACCCAAACGTCTGCGACCAACTCACCGCCCCGCCACCCGAGGGCTGCTCCGTCGCCGAAAACAACCGGTTCCGGTTGTCATAGCTGTACGATTGTTTGATCCCCAGCGGCGCCACCGTCTGCGACTTCAGATTCCCATTATTCGTCGAAGCCTCAAACTCATTCGTCAAACCCAGCAGCGTGGAAGTCCCCAGCACCGCCTTAATCGCAGTCACCTGCCCCCTGGAATTCCGATCAATCGTCTCCGTCATCCCGGAACCATAGGATATCGTCTTCGGCCCCCTTCGGCCGTCAACGTCGCAACCGCATATCCGTACCCGCCAACGTACGCAATCAATGGCCGGTTCCCCGGACTCAACGACGAGTTAGACATAGGTAAACAGTCAATCTGATCTCAGGGCAATCCAATGAAACATGGAAGGATAGTCGGGCTCGCCGACCGGCAAGGCATTCTCCTCACCATCAAACTCAAACAAGGCCCCATCTCGAATCCGAATGTAAAAAATCGCCTGATCGAAGGTCCGTCCGACGTCGACAAAACCATCGCGAACACCATTCAACTCAAAAACATCACCCATCGGGCTTTCTACCCGCGAGTATTTCCCGAAGAAATCAGCAAGGTCAGAAGGTAGAGGGGAGACAGAGGTCACCCCGCCCGTACGCACCATATGGCTCCAGCCTGGAACAACTTGATAAGCCTTGAGCTTAGCCTCTTCGAAACCGATTCGACTAATGGCTAGACGAAAGCGCGCCTCCTCGTCCCGTTTCAGTCGCACAAGATATTTATACGAAAAATGTACGAGCAGACAGATGGCAATAGCAACGACGAACAATGCGATTAAACTCACAGTGATACATCCTTCCGTTTGAAGAAAAATGGGAATCAATGCAACGGGGATTGTCCGTCATCTTGCAAGCTGGTTAGACGTTCAATTGCATCCATGATTGACGAATAGTCGCGCAGCCGTAGTTTGAGGGTTCACGATTCGCGACGCAAACGACTCCATCTTCACAAGTACACGATGAGCCGCATTATGAACAGTTCCTGCCGCGACCTTCGATAAATTCCACGGCCCGCTATGCAGGAACTCTTTAGCCCTTTTCACTCCACCACCGTCAACGCAATCCCCGCCACCGGCCGCCGATAAAAATTCCAATCCCCGTGATAAATCGGCCCAATCATCGTCGCCGTATGCCCCTCCACCACAACCCCATCCACCCCCCGCCCAAACACCCGCAACGGCACCACCCCCGCCTTTTCCAACCCCGCCACCCGCAACTCCATCTCCGGAATCAACATGTCCGCCCCATCCGCATTCGGCTCAAACAACTGGTCCGCCCGAAACGTACCCTTCAATCCCGGCACGCCCTCCACCCAAACATCCACCGGCCCCGCAAACCCCATCTCCCGCACCAAATGGACCTTCATCACCGCCGTCCCGCCCCGCCGCACAACCACATTCTCCGGCGTCGTAAACAGCTGAAACCCCGGCCGCCGCGAAGCAAAATGCAGTCGATACGGATACAACGCCCCGCCCCGGTTCAACCGGTCCCGAACCTCCAGCCGGACTACACCATCTTCCAAAGGCACATAAAACAATGCACTATCCGGATTCCCCAACAACCCGCCCCACCCCGCCACCACATCGTCACTCTCGGCCAACTTCTTCCCGCCCGCATCCCGCAGCGTCAACACCGTATCCAAGTACGGCCCGCCCAACTGCGCGCTCAACGACGTCACCGCCAACGGCACGCCCTTCCGAACAGCAACCGCAAACGAATCCCGCTCCCGCGCCGCGCCCAACACGCCATTCACCACAAACGGCAACGCCGCCGGCAGCGCCCCCTCCCCCACCTCAACAACGTCCGATATCTCCACCCGCACCCCTTCAGCAACACCAGAAGCCCCAGCCACCCACAGCTTCCACAATCCCAACGGCGCCCCCGCCGGCACCGCAACCGAAACCTCCAAGGAGCTCTCCCCCACCCGCCAAACCGCACCGGCATCGTATACGGATAGGTCATCCGCGCATACTCGCCCCGCCGCAACGCCGTCAACCAAACCCGCGTCACCCCCGCCAACCCCTCCCCCATCACCGTAAACTTCGCCACCGTCCCCCGCCGCGCCCCCAGCGGCGCCACCGCCCGAACCCGCGCCAACTGCGAAACCCTCAAGAAATACGCATTATTCTTCCCAAACGTAAACCCGCGCGGCCCCCGATACTGGTCCACCCGCACCCCATACACACCCGCCTTCGCAAAGGTATGCGCAATCAACGGATTCTCGTCGTAATGGTCCCGGTCATCGTTGAACACCAACCGCTCCCCCGCCCGGTCCAACAGCATCATCCGCGCCTCCACCGCGGACCCCGCCTCCATCGCCTGCAAATCAAACACCCACCGCTCCCCCGCCTTCACCGAAAACCAATAGGTGTCGATGTCCGCCGCCCCATCCAACCGTCCATAAATCTCCACCGGCAACGCAGGCACCGCCCGCTGCTCCCCCTCCACAAACGCCGCAAACCGGCCGACGTTAAACAGCAAATGCCCCGTCGGCCCCTGCGCCGTCATCACGCGCAATAGATGCCCGCCCAGCGCCGCCCCGGCCCCAATCGAAACCAGTCCGCGAACCCGCCCCGCCTCCCGCAACGTCGTCTGCTCCCAGACGATGTCCTTACAATCAAACTCCACGCCCGTCGCGGCCTCGAGCTTCGTCCCCAAAATCTCCAGCTCCACAACGCTCCCCGCGCGCCCACCCAGCGGATGCAGCCGCACCAGCGACGGCGGCTCAAAATCCGCCGCAAACCCGCAAGCCGCCGCCACCAGCAACCAGAGCCTCACCCAAACAGCTCCTTCACCACAGCCCCGTCTTTATTGATCCGCACAGGCCTCCCGTTCGTCCGATACTCCTTGTGCGCATCAATCCCCAACGCGTGGTAAACCGTCGCGCCCAGGTCCTCAATCGTCACCGGCCGCTCCGCCGGCTCCCCGGCCTGCGCGTCGCTCTTCCCCACAACCAACCCACCCCGCACGCCAGCCCCCGCCAACCCCACCGCGAACCCGCGCGGCCAGTGGTCCCGCCCACCCGAAAAGTTCAACTTCGGCGTCCGTCCAAAGTCCCCAATCACCAGCACCAGCGTAGTCGCCAGTAATCCCCGCTGGTCCAAATCCTCCAGCAACGCCGGAAACGCCTGGTCAAAATCCGTCGTGATCTTCTTCGCGCCCTTCTCGTGCTCCCGATGCGTGTCGTAGCCCCCATGAAAAACGGTGGCCAGCCGCGTCCCGCTCTCAATCAAACGCCGCGCCAACATACACCCCTGCCCCACGCCCGTCCGCCCATAGGCATCCCGCAGCTTGTCCGGCTCGGCATGAATATCAAAGGCCTTCCGCGCCGCTGGTGACGAAATCAAATCCAACGCCTTCGCCGAAAAGGCATCCATATCACTCAACAACGGCGACGAAGTCACCCGCGCAAACTCCGCGTCCATCTGCGCCAACAACGCCCTTCGCCGCCGGGATTCCTCATCCGTCACCCCCGCCGGCAACGTCAAATCCCGCACCGCAAAACCCTTCGCATTCGGATCGCCCGAAACAAACGGATCATGCGCCGGCCCCAGAAACCCCGCCTCGGCCGACAGGTCCTTATCCGGGATCACCACAAACGGCGGCAACCCATTCTTCCCGCCCCATTCTTTCGAAAGCACGGACCCATAACTCGGCTGCAGCAAATCGTTCCGAGGCTTCGTCCCGCTGAAAATATACTGCCGCGCCCGCTCATGAATCGCTTCATCCGAATGCATCGAACGGATCACCGCAAACTTCCCAAACGCCTTCGCCGTCCGCGGCAGCAATCCCGAAAAATGCACCCCCGGCACCGAAGTCGCGACGCTCCCAAAGCTCCCCCTAACATCATGAGGCGCCTCCGGCTTCGGATCAAAAAAGTCCAGCTGGCTCGCCCCGCCATTCTGAAAAATCACAATACACGCCCGCTCGCTCTTCCCCGCCTCCGCCCGCAGCAACGACGGCAACCCCAGCCCGCCAAACCCCAGCGAACCCATCTGCAAAAAATCCCGGCGACTGGAAAAGTTCATAGCGTGTCCATCAATAGTTCAACTGAAATTCCTTGGAAACCAGCGTAGCCCACAACAACCCCTCCAGCGCCTTCCGCCTGTTTTTCTCGGAAGCCAAATACGCCATACCAATCCCCAACTCCCGCTCATTCGGCCGCCGCGCCAGCGCCCGTTCATACAGCGCCGTCACCACGTCCCCATCCGGCATCTTCTCCCAGGCGCTCAGAATGTTGTCCTTCTCCTCCACCTTCGCCTGAATGGTCTTCCCGTTCATCAAATGCAACGTCTGCGCCAGCGTCGGCGCCCCGGCCCGCTCGCACAAAATGTCCCGCCGCGGAAAGCCAAACGTCACCAGAAACGGGTCCGGCCCATCCGGCATAAACACGTCCATCGCCCGCGTCCCCTTCGGGTGCCACATATACGAATGAGCCACCCCCGTCACCTGCGACAACGAATCCAGCAGCACCTCCGCCGCCAGTTTCCGCGGCTGATACCGCGCAAACAATAGCCGCTCTAATGCAACCGGCGTGTCGACACCGGGCCTCGATGAAAGCTGGTAGGTGCGCGAGTTCAATATCACCCGGTGCAGCTCCTTCAACCGAAAACCACTCTTCACAAAATGCCCCGCCAGCGCGTCCAGCAGCTCCGGATTCGTCGCCGGATTACTCATCCGGAAATCATCAAACGGCTCCACAATCCCCGTCTGAAAATACTCGTGCCAAATCCGGTTCACCGTCGCCCGCGCAAAGTACGGGTTCGTTTTAGCAGTCACCCACTCCGCCAACGCCGCGCGCCTGTCGAACCCCTCTTCCGTCACCACCGCCCCGCCCAACAACTTCGGCGCGACAGTCTTCTTCGAAACCGGATGCAGCACCTCCCCCTCATCGTCCAGATACCACGTCCGCCGATACTCCCCCATCCCATGCTTCACCCGCATCCGCGCAAAAAACGCCGAAAGCCCATAAAAATCGTCCTGCGTGAAGTTCTCCAGCGGATGGTTATGACACTCCGCGCACTCCAGCCGAACCCCCAAAAACAACCGCGTCACCGTCGGCACCGCGCGATTCGTCTCAAACTTCTTCAACATGAAATCCGTCGCCGGAGCCCAAAACGCCGTCGCCGGCACCAGGAACGAATCCCCCTCGCTCGTCAAGATCTCGCGCACCATCCGGTCGTACGGCTTGTCCTCGTGCAGCCAATCGCGAATCCACTCCTTGAACGTCCCCATCGCCCGGCCCTGCGAATTCAACTGGTGATTCCGGAACCAGTCTTCAAACTTCACGGTCCAGAAGGACGCATACTCCGGACTCGCCAACAGCCGATCAATCAACGCCCCCCGCGAAGGCGCAGCCAAAAACGCCCGCGTCTCCTCCGGCAGCGGAGGCCGCCCCAACACATCCAAATAGACCCTTCTCAAAAACTCCGCATCCGTAGTCAACGGAGCCGCCGCCACACCCATCACCCGCAGCCGTTTCCCCACCAACTCGTCCACAAAATTGTTCGTCGCCAACGCCCCCACCGCCCCACCACCAACCACCCCAACCCGCATCGCCGCCACCTGCCCCATGCCCCGCGCCAGCACCGTCGTCATCCCCCGCACGCCAGCCCGAACAACGCCATCCTCCACCTTAGCCACACTCTCATCCGCCGACGAAAACCGCACCTCCCGCGTCATATCCCGCGTCGTCCCATCGCTCAGCCGCCCAATCACAGCCACCGTCTGCACGCCATTCGCGAGTACCGCCTCCCGAGGCACCATCTCCAACCGAGTCAACCGCGCCCCACCCGAAGCCACCTTCGCCCCCTGCCGAACCCAAGCGAGCAAAGTCCGATACTCCTCAGAATCCTTAGCCATCAACCGCCCGCCCCCATGCGGCGCATCAAACAGCGGTTTCCGAACCAGCAAACTCTTCTCCGGCTCGGCCAGATTCACGCGCTTCAAAACCATCGCGTGATCCGCCTCCACGTCATACCCAAACAGGGACAACTTAAACCCATTCTGCCCCGCCGGCGACCCATGACATCCCGACCCATTGCACCCCTTAATCGTCAGGATCGAAACAATATCCGGCGAAAACCGAGGCTCCAACTGCCCCACGGCCTGCCCCCGCACTTCCACGCGCACAGAAGCATCCCCGCACCGAACCGTACTAACCCCAGCCGCCACCCCAACAACCCGAGCCCCCTCAACACGAACAACCCCCGGCGTCCCCGAAACCAGAGAACACCCCGAAAACACCATCAACTGCGACGCCCCCGGCCCGGCCAACACGACGCCCTGCGGCTCCAAAGAAGCCCCAAACCCGGCGACGGCCAACAGCCAAACCCAGCGCAACATCCCGCCAGTCTATCCAATCCCCAATGCCCCCGGCGTCCCTCCCCCCCTGCAGCGAACCCCCCACGGGGACACCCGCGTCCCGAAGGGCGGGTGTCCCCAGACGCAAGAACCCCTCAACAACCCCCAAACGCAAAAACGCCACCAAAGCCCCAAAAGGCCCCAGCGGCGCTCAAGCAAAAACAAATTAGGCGCGTTCCAAATACTCGCCCGTCGTCGTCGAAACGCGAATCACTTCGCCTTCCCCAATAAACGCCGGCACCGACACAATCAACCCGCTCTCCATCGTCGCCGGCTTGCCCACGTTCGAAACCGTCGCGCTCTTCAACCCCGGCTCGGTCTCGATGACTTTCATCTCCACCGCCGCCGGCAAATTCACGCCCACAGGCTTCTCTTCGTAGAACTCAATCTTCAGCTTCAAGTTCGGAACCAGATACTGCGCCGCTTCGCCCAGCACGTCTTCGCCGAATTCGTACTGCTCGTACGTCTCGGTGTTCATGAAGTGATAGGTGTCAATTTCCCGGTACAGGAACTCCACTTCCTGCTCGTCCAACGCAATCTTCTCCACCCTGTCTTCCGAAGCAAACCGGTGTTCGAACATCGCGCTCGTCCGCAAATTCCGCATCTTCACCTGCACAAAAGCGCGCAGGTTCCCAGGCGTGCGATGAGTGAATGCAAAGATGCTGTGCAGTTCGTTGTTGAACTTAATCACCATGCCGGCGCGCAAAGAGGTGGCATTAATCATGAAAAACCGAGACTCCTGTCAAAAAACGATTCCTCAGTATTTTACCAGACCGCCCCCTCCCGCCGCCTGTCGTAGAATGAAGAGTACCAGCGCCGGCTCCGCGGGCGCTGTTTCTCTTTTTCCATATGCTCCCTGAAAAGTTGATGGAAGGCCTTACCTTCGACGACGTTCTCCTCGTCCCCTCCCGGAGTTCGGTTCTGCCCGCCAATGCCGACACGCGGACCCACCTCACCAAGCGAATCCCACTCAATATCCCCATTCTCTCGGCGGCCATGGATACCGTCACCGAGTCCCACCTCGCCATCGCCCTCGCCCAGCAAGGCGGCATCGGCATCATCCATCGCAACATGACCATCGAGCGCCAGGTCGAAGAAGTCGACAAGGTCAAACGCTCGGAATCCGGCATGATCGTCGACCCCGTCACCATCCGCCCCGATCAGCTCATCACCGAAGCGCTCGACCTCATGAAGCGCTTCCGCATCTCCGGTGTCCCCGTCACCAAGCCCAACGGCGAACTCGTCGGCATCCTCACCAACCGCGACCTGCGCTTCGAAACCAACTTCAACCTGCCCGTCTCCACGCGCATGACGCAGGGCCGCGCAAACCTCATCACCGTCCCCGTCGGCACAACCCTCGAAGATGCCGAGCAGATCCTCCACAAGCACCGCGTCGAAAAACTCCTGGTCGTCGATGATGGCTACTTCCTCAAAGGCCTCATCACCGTCAAAGACATCCAGAAGAAGTTGAAGTATCCCAACGCCGCCAAGGACGCCCAAGGCCGTCTCCGCTGCGGCGCCGCCGTCGGTTCCACGAAGGACTACCTCGAACGCGCCGCCGAACTCGTCCGCCGCAAGGTCGACGTGCTCGCCATCGATTCCGCCCACGGCCATCACCAGGGCGTGCTCGACGCCGTCAAGGCCATCAAAATCCAGTTCCCCGACGTCGATCTGATCGCCGGCAACGTCGCGACGTACGAAGGTGCCCGCGACCTCATCGAACTCGGTGTCGACGGCATCAAAGTCGGCATCGGCCCCGGTTCGATCTGCACCACCCGCGTCGTCTCCGGCGCCGGAGTCCCCCAGATCACCGCCATCACCGAAGCCGCCCGCGCCTGCCGCGAATTCGGCATCCCGCTCATCTCCGACGGCGGCATCAAGTACTCCGGCGACGTGTCGAAAGCTATCGCCGCCGGCGCCGATAGCGTCATGATCGGCAGCCTCCTCGCCGGCGTGGACGAAAGCCCCGGCGAAACCATTCTCTTCCAGGGCCGCACGTTCAAGAGCTACCGCGGCATGGGTTCCTTGGGCGCCATGACCGCCGCCTCACAGGACCGCTACGGCGACCAGGGCCAAGGCAAATTGGTGCCCGAAGGCATCGAAGGCCGAGTCCCCTACAAAGGCCCACTGGCCGAACTGGTGTTCCAGCTGGTCGGCGGTCTGAAAGCAGGCATGGGCTACACCGGCTGCGGGACGATCCCGGACCTCCAAGCCAACGCCAAGTTCCTGAAGATCAGCCCCGCCGGTCTCCGCGAGAGCCACGTCCACGACGTGATCATCACCAAGGAAGCCCCCAACTACCGCGTCGAATAACCAGAGGAAGCGTGGAGCCAAGGACCTTCACCTATACGCCCGCCTCCGCCCACCGCGCAGCGGCCAATCTAATCAAATCGACCCTGCCGGCAGCCGGGATCGGCGTGGTGGTCCTCACAGCCGCCGCGTGGCAATTTAGCGCAAGCAGTTCGATGCAAGCCGCATTATTTCGTTAGCCACGGTCCCCGCCACACTCATCTGGTCGCTCACGCTGTGGTTCTTCCGTCTCCGTCGCCACCTCGACGCGCTGACATATACCTGTTCCAACGAGTCCCTCCAAGTAGGGTCGCTCGTAATCTCCCGGCAGGAAGCGATAGCCCTGGACGTCACCGCGACATATTTCACCTTGAAAGCCGCCAACCGCCGCACCATCACCGCCAACGTAGCACTCGACGGTTACCCCGAACTGCTCGACATGATCCGTTCCTGGAACCCGCCCCAAACCACCTACCGCGACATAGATCTACCCCGCATCGCTCTCCGCTACGTTCAGTTCGCGATCGTGCTCATGCTCCTCGTCGCCTTCCGCTACTACCTCCTCTAACCCTCGAAAACAATTTATTTCCGCACCCGCCACGCCCGCACCTCCCGCCCCGACACCGAATAGACCACCCCACCCGCCTCCCACACTCCCACCACCGCCCGCCCCCGCACCCGTTCAAACGAACCCGCCCGCACAACCATCAACCCCAACGCATCCCCAAACACCACAGCATCCCCCACAACCGCCGCCCCACTTGGCCGGTCCAACCGCGCCCCACTCACCCCACTCTCCACCCACTCCAACTTCCGATCCGCCCCCGGCCGAAACACCCGCACCGGCGTCCCCATCCGCTCCCGCTGCGCCCCAACCAGCAAGTCCGGCCACGCCCCATACACAAACGAAGCCGCCGTCTCGTCCTCATGATGCAGATGAATCGCAAAAATCCGCCACGGCAAATCAAACGCCTCCGGCGAACGAACCCAGTAATTCCCCGCAAAAATATCCACCCGCCCATCCCCATCCACATCCGCCAACGCCAGTCCAGCCTGCCGCGAAGCCGTGTAAATCGAATACACCTCCTGCACCGCCCACTTCCCCTTATCCAACCAATAAAACCGCACCTGCGCGCCGCGATGGATCATCAGGAACCCCCGCCGCCCAAACAGCGTCGCTGCCCGGCAATCGTGCAACTCCACATCCGTATCAATCCGCTCCGCCACGAACCCAGGCGCCCGCAAAAACACCAACTCCCCCAACACCCCCGTCCCGCTCCGCCGAGCCAGTATCAAGTCCGACAACCCATCCCCATCCGCATCAAAAACACACCCGCCATCGTCAAACCCAAACGTCCCCCGCGCCACCTCCCGCAACCCCTTGCCCTGCGAAACCCAAACCGCCGAACCCCAAACAAAAAATCGACCCGTCGTGCTAGGATCCGCTCCTCCACCACGCAGCTCCCCCGGCGCCACCCACCGCCCCGCACCGGTCAAAATCACTGCCAATAGCAAGCCTGTAATCGACATGAAATGGTATTCTAGCGGCACGGGCAGTTTATGGATACCCTGCGTGATTTATTGCGAAGAGAGGACTCCGACGCACCTCTCGATTTGGCCGCCCTCGAACTCAGCCGCATCGAGTTTCCCAACCTCGACCCGCGTCCCTTCCTCGACATCCTCGACTCCTACGCAACCGAGATCGACGCCCGCATGCGCATGGAGTACGACGCCATCGAGCGCCTCCAGGTCCTTCACGAGTTCTTCTTCCGCGAGCAAGGCTTCTCTGGCAATCAATCGGACTACTACAACGCCCGCAACAGCTGCATCAACGAGGTAATCGCCTCCCGCCAGGGCATCCCCATCTCCCTCGCCGTCGTCTACCTCTCCATCGCCGACCGCCTCGACATGCCCATGGCCGGCGTCGGCCTCCCCGGCCACTTCATCGTCCGCTACGACGAAGAGGACTTCCAAACCTTCGTCGACGTCTACAACAACGGCGAACTCCTCGACGAAGAGCAATGCTTCGACCTCGGCCGCCAGATGACCGGCATGGACATGACCCCGTCCCCAGCCATCCTCAACCCCGTCACCAACCGCCAGATCATGGTCCGCATGCTCAACAACCTGCGGTCGATCTACCTCCGCGGCAAGTCGTATGTAAAGGCAGGCCAGGTCCTCGACCTCCTAGTCGAAGCCACTCCCACCGACCCCGACAGCTACATCCTAAGAGGCGCCGTCAACGTCGAACTAAGAAAGTATCAAGCCGCCAAAAGCGACTTCCAGCAGTACCTGGTCCTAAGCCCGGAAGCCCGCGACCGCCAGCGCGTCGAAGACCAAATCGCCGCCCTGGACCGCTACCTCCTCCGCGCCTCCCACCCCTAGGATTCCCCCTGGTACCGTGACACCGGGAAACTCCGCAATTTCAGAATTGCCCTACCACGGCACGCTCTTCCAACGCCGCCTCAAACACCCCAGTCTCCAACACGCGCCGCCAACTCCACTCTCCATACCGCTCCCGCCACCGCCGCAAATCCACCCCATCTTCCGTCAACATTCCCAGCCGCACCCGCGCGCTCGACCACGGCCAATCCCACGCCGCCAGCACCATCCCCGCCTCCACCGGATTCCGCTCCACGTAGCAAAGTGCTGACCAGTAATGACTTCCCGTCAAAATCTTCGACCCATACCGCTTCTCCCACAAGTGCCCCTGCGTCCCCTCCGCCTTATGCCGGAACACCGAATACTCCTGATTCGTCCGCCCCACCGCCATCGAAATCGAATCCGTCCGCTCCCCGACCAGAACCAAATGGTAGTGATTCGACATTAAACAATACCCCTCCAGACGAACCCCATACCAGCCACATTGCCTGAGCAGAATACCCAGAAACATCCGATACTCCGCGTCCGTTTCAAACACCGTCCGCTGTTCATTTCCACGTTGCCAGACATGCACAGCCGCCCCGGCAACCCGTTCACGCATCCGTCGCGCCATACAAACTAAGTGCCCGTCCGCCCCAAATTCTCTCTCAGATTTCCCTTGGTACCGTGACACCAGGAAAACCCCAAATCCCCGATTTCCCCTACCGCACCAACCCCAACACCGCCCTCCACCCTCCCGCCCACTGAATCCCCGGCGCCGGAAACACCCGCATCCACTCCGCATCCGTCCCCGCAAACCCACCAACATCCCCCAACATCTTCGCCCCCGACGGCGCCATCGCCCCCGCCACCGCCGCCCACACCGCCCCATCCCCCAACCCCAACACCTCCGTCCCCGCCCCCATCCATCGCAACGCCGTCAAGATATCCTGCGCCCGCTCCGCCGCCTCCGTCCTCTGAAAAGTCGAATAAAAACCCGTCTCCGGCCGCCCCTTAAACGGTTCCAACAACACCACCCGCCTCCCCGCCGCCACCAAAGCCCGCACC
>JBIKOG010000424.1:0-4094 GCA_044358225.1 Bryobacteraceae bacterium
TTTGTAGGTACTTTACGGAGGGTATTTTCGCCAGTTTGTGACGCTTGCGGAACTCCTTCACCGGGGCCGCGTCGTAGAACAGTTCCGACAACATGTCCTGGTAGAGGACGCCGGTCGGGGTCTCGGCGGAGAAGTGGGAGAAGCGCATGTTCCCGTTGTTGATGTGGGAATCGAGCAGTCCGCTGACAGCAAAATGTTTGTAGCCGGGATTCATCTCGGCGAGCATGCGTTCGCCGGGCAGGAGGTCCAGGCGGTTGAGCAGGGCCGGGGTGGTGAGCACCATCTGGCGCATCCGGTCGAGGGCGGTCCACAGCAGTTCGCCGCCTTTTTCCAAGGCGTCGTACTGTCGCCGCGTCACGAAATGTGGGCGCAAAAAAGCCGAAACCGGCTTTCCGCTTAGTTCGAGCTTCCGCACCTTCATGGTCTGGTGCAGCTGTTCGACCCAGCCTAAATCTCGAAACGGTTCCGTTTCCAGGAGTTTGTGATAACGGGCAATCGCCTCGTCCACTTGATTCATCGCCGTAGCTACAGGAAAAAATTCCAGTTATGAGTATTGCATACAGGACAGGCAATGTATAGCAATCCGCCTGCAAAAACACATCGCAAGTAGTTGCAGGTCAACGAGTTAACACCCCTGAAAAATCCTCGCCCGGAGACCGTGAGAGAATAGAGGAACGATGCGCCGACAAATTATACCCCTTTCTCTCGCACTTGTTGCCGCCGCCCTACCGGGCTTCGCCGACGAAGGCATGTGGCTTCTGAACCGGTTCCCCAAAGAAGAACTGAAGAAGAAGTATGGAATCACACTCACCGACCAGTTCCTGCAGAATCTGCAGATGTCGTCGGTCCGGTTTAACAGCGGGGGCTCGGGCTCCTTCGTATCCGCGGATGGCATGTTGTTCACGAACCATCACGTGGGCGCGGAGTGCATTTATAAAGTCAGCACCAAAGAAAACGACTACATGAAGAATGGCTTCACGGCGGCATCGCGCGCCGAAGAAAAGGCCTGTCCGGATTTGGAAGTGAACGTCCTGTTGCGGATTGAAACGGTGACGGCGAAGGTCAACGAGGGCATCACGACGGCGACCGCGCCGGCGGAGGCGAATAAGATCCGGCAGGCGAATATCTCGAAGTTGGAGTCGGCTTGTAATAAGGCCACGGGCAACCGGTGCGACGTGGTGACGCTATATTCGGGCGGGCAGTACGATTTGTACGAGTACAAGAAGTACACCGATATCCGGCTGGTGTTTGCGCCGGAGGAGTCGATTGCCGCGTTTGGCGGGGACCCGGATAACTTCACGTATCCGCGGTTTTGCCTGGATTTCGCGCTGTTCCGCGCCTATGAGAACGGCAAGCCGGTGCAGCCGAAGAACTATTTGAAGTGGGCCAAGCAGGGGGCCAAGGACGGGGAACTGATTTTCGTTTCCGGGCATCCGGGGAAGACGGACCGGCTGGCGACGGTGGCGGAATTGGAATTTCAGCGGGACGTGACCCAGCCCTATGGATTGGAGATTTTGCAGAAGCTGGCGGACCGTTTGCTGGCGTTTGGCTCGACCGATCCCGAAAACAAGCGGATTGCGCGAGACCTGTTGGCGTCGGTCCAGAACAGCTTCAAGGCGCGGAGCGGATTCCAGCGCGGGCTGTTGGACCCGGAGTTGATGCGGTTGAAGAAAGACGCCGAGACCCGGTTGCGGAAAGCGATTGCCGATGATCCGGCGAAGCAGAAGCAGTTTGGCGCGATCTGGGACGAGATTGAGGGCTATGTGAAGGAGTATCGGGCGTTCTACGTGGAGTATTCGTTGTTGGAACGCGCGGCCGGCACGGGGAGCGAGTTGTTCGGCTTGGCGCGGTCGATTAATCGCTACGGGGCGGAGAAGGCGAAGCCGAACGCGGAACGGTTGAAGGAGTTCACCGACGCGGCGCTGCCGGCTACTGAGATGGCTATGTATTCGACGGCTCCGATCTACCCGGCGCTGGAGGAGGTGGTGCTGACGGAGTGGATGAAACGGCTGACGGAGAAGCTGGGCGCGGATCACGCGGTGGTCAAGCGGGTGCTGAATGGGCGAACGCCGGAGGCGGCGGCGCAGTATTATGTGCGCGGCACGAAGCTGGCCGACGTGGCGGAGCGGAAGAAGCTGACGGCGGACCCGGCGGCGGTGGCGGCGAGCAAGGACACGATGATTGAGTTGGCGCGGATGCTGGACGCCCATGGCCGTGGGTTGTTTAAGCGTTTTGAGGACAAGGTGGAAGCGGTGCAGGCGTCGAGCGCGTCGCGGATCGCGCGGGCGAGGTTTGCGGTGTATGGCGCCAATGAGTATCCTGACGCGACGTTCACGCTGCGGCTGACGTATGCGCCTGTGAAAGGCTACACGAACGCGGCGGGCAAGGCTGTGCCGTGGGCGACCGACTTCGCCGGGCTGTACGCAAGGGCAACCGGCCAGGAGCCGTTTGCGCTGCCACCGTCGTGGACGAAGGCCAAGGGCGCGGTGAAGATGAAGACGCCGTACAACTTTGTTTCGACCGCCGATACGCATGGCGGCAATTCGGGTTCGCCGACGGTAAACACGAAGGGGGAGCTGGTCGGCATTCTGTTCGATGGGAATATCGAAGGGCTGCCGAATCAGTACCTGTACCGGGACAAGATGGAGCGGAGCGTCCATGTGGCGAGCCAGGGCATTGTGGAGGCGCTGCGTAACGTTTACCGGGCGACGGCGATCCTGAAGGAGATTGGATTCTAAAAACATGCAACGCTTCCTACTCTTGGTTTTGGCATCGATGGCGGTGATGGCGCAGGGCGGATTCCGGGGACCGGGGCAGTATGAGATCTACGCCCCGTTGTCGCGGAAGGTCTTGGACATGGACCGGAACGACCGGCGGACGATCATTCAGTACGAATCGCGGCACACGGACAATCAGACGTGGGACATTAGCGACGCCGGAGGCGGGTTTTACTTCATCCGGAACGTGATGAATGGGAACGCGCTGGCGGTGTCCGATGACCGGAATTCTTCGCCATTGATTGCCGAGCCGTTCAACAATTCGCCGAAGCAGCAGTGGCGGTTTGAGAGCAGCGAGAACACGACGGCGATTCTGGTGAACCGGAACGGGAAGGCGATCGATATTCCGAACGGGTCGAAGAACAACGGGACGAAGATCAACTCCTATGGGCGGAACAGCGAGGAGAATCAGCAATGGCAGTTCCAAGCGGCGCAGGGGAATTTCGGGAACTTCAATTCTTCTTCGAATTCCTCCGATACGACCCGTCGGCCGGGACGCGCCGGCGTGAGCCGTTATGACGGCCCGGCGACTGGCGGGACGGGGCGCGACGCCGATGGGGTGTATTTCGACGACCGGGACCGGATGACGAAGATGGACGGTGATGGCGTTTGTTTCTACCGGGACCGGGACTTCCGCGGCGATGCGGTGTGCGCGACGGTGCGGAGCGGACGGCCGCGTTGGAATTCGAATTTTACCGATATCGGGTCGGTGAAGTTTTTCGGCCGGGCGACGGGCGTACAGGTTTTTGATGGGGAGGAGTTCCGGGGGAACTCGGTGGAAGTGACCGGGGATGAGCGGGACTTCAAGCGAAACTCGCGGGGGAATTTGCGTGCGGCGCCACAGTCGATGCGGGTGTATTGATGGATTCGGGGGGGACGGAGCGTCCGGCCCCTTCCGTTTTAGCGATTGACTGGCGATGGGTGGGCAGGGTTGCGGGGGTATGAGTCCAGCTGTTGCTTGGTTAGTAACTGGCGCCGAGCATCGACATCAGGTTGGCGGACGTTCGATATCGAGGAGTTTGTGGGGATCTTAGCTAATTCCCGAGAGGGGACGATCCTGACTGAGCTGGCCTAGAACTAAATGGCGTTGCACGAAGCGGATGGCTCTATCTCGTTTCCGCGAGGCGGCTTGAAGGATAATCTCAGTTGACGCCTTCATGCAAATTGGTACTCGCGTTCGATTGCTGGCTCAGCATTTTCTCATCGAAGGATGAGCCTAAAGGAATGAGATGGTGACTGGGGCTCCTTTCGTTGATTGTGTGTAGTGCGACGAAGGGATCGTCGTCGAGGCTGTGGGAATGTGGGAATCGCATAGCG
>JBIKOG010000425.1:0-4091 GCA_044358225.1 Bryobacteraceae bacterium
TTTTCTAGATGCGGGCGAGTTCTGCTCGCGGCGTGAGCCGGAACTCTGAAAATGCCTACTTTAACCACGGGCTGCTAAGCCTTCAGTCGCTCCACCTCGGACCGTTGCGCCACCGGCTACCAAAAAGGCCTCAAACGAGAGCTGAGCCGAGAACTTGTTCAATCATGAAGCGCAGTCAAGGATCGTAAACCTCCGCACAGCGGTGGGCTGCTACCAAGTTTTGTTCTGATTAAGACGTCTTCCTTACGTTGGTAGTAGAATACAACGCGTGCTGGGTCTAACGAATTGGATCGCGTTGCGGGCTGGGATGGCGGTGGCTGTTTGCCTCGCGGCGGCGGGGGACTGTGCGGCGCAGTCGCGGGCGTTTTTGGATCGGTACTGTTTGTCGTGCCATAGTGCGGAGGCGAAGGCGGGTGGTTTGAGTTTGGCGGCTTCTGCTTTGCCGCGGGTTGAGGCTGGGAGTGAATTTTGGGAGAAAGTTGTTCGGAAGGTGCGGACGGGTGTGATGCCTCCGCCGGGGATGCCGCAGCCTTCGGTTTCTGAGCGGATGGCGTTATTGGCTTCTCTTGAAGCATCGCTCGATGCGGGGCGCGTGGATCCGGGGCGGACGGAGACGCTGCGGCGGTTGAATCGGACGGAGTATCAGAATTCCGTTCGGGATTTGTTGGCGTTGGATGTGGATGCCTCCGCACTCTTGCCGGCGGATGAGAGCGGGTTTGGGTTTGACAATGTGAATGTGGGGGATTTGTCGCCGGCGCTGCTGAACCGGTATATTTCGGCGGCGCAGCGGATTAGCCGGTTGGCGGTTGGCAGCACGCAGAGTTCTTTGCAGAGCGACACGATTGGCTTGAAGGCCGACTTGACGCAGGAGGGGCATTTGGCGGGGATGCCGCTGGGGACTCGGGGCGGGGCGGCTACGACTTACACGTTTGCGCAGGATGGCGAGTATGAGGTGCAGGTGCTGCTGGCTCGCGATTTGGCGGGCATTGTGAGCGGGCTGCGGGATGCGCGGCAGCATGAGATGTTGCTGCTGGTGGACCGGGAGCCGGTGCATACTTTCTGGGTTTCGCGGGAGAGTATTGGGATTGAAGTTTTGAGTGAAAAGCCGCTGAAGGTTCGGGTTCCGGTGAAGGCGGGACCGCATGAGTTGGCGGTCACGTTTGTGAAAGCGGGGTCGTCGTTGATCGATACGGCGCGGCAGCCGACCGTGTCCCGGTTTAATGACCGGCGGCATCCGCGGACCGCTCCGGCGGTGGACCAGGTTGTGATTACTGGACCTTTTTCGGCTAAGGGCGCGGGCGATACGCCTAGCCGGCGGCGGCTGTTTGTTTGTAAGGAAGAGACGGATTCGTGCGCGGGGACGATCCTTTCTACTTTGATGCGGCGGGCTTACCGGCGGCCGCTTGGGGCGGGTGAGGTGGAGGGGCCGATGGCGTACTTCCGGAGGGCTCGGGCGGATGGCGGCTTTGAGGCGGGGATCACGGCCGCTGTGGCGGCGGTGTTGACGAACCCGAAGTTTCTGTTCCGGGTGGAGACGGATCCGGCTTCGGTTCTGGCGGGTGGGGTCTATAAGATTAGTGACTTGGAGCTGGCTTCGCGGTTGTCGTTCTTCCTTTGGAGCAGTGTGCCGGATGATGTGTTGTTGGACCTGGCTGCGCGCGGGGCGTTGAGCGCGCCGGGGGAGCTGGAACGGCAGACTCGGCGGATGCTGGCGGACCGGCGGTCGTTCAATCTGGCTACCAATTTTGCGGGGCAGTGGTTGCGGCTGCGGAATATTGACGCGGTGATTCCGAGTGGGAATCTGTTTCGGGATTTTGACGATAATCTGCGGCAGGGGTTCCGGCAGGAGACCGAACTCTTTTTTGACAGTGTGGTTCGGGAGGACAAGAGTGTCCGGACGTTTTTGAAGTCTGATTACACGTTTTTGAATGAGCGGCTGGCGCGGCATTATGGGATTTCGGGCGTGTATGGCAGCCGGTTCCGAAGGGTGCGACTGGCGCCGGATAGCCGGCGCGGGGGGCTGCTGCGGCAGGGGAGTGTGTTGTCCGTTACGTCGTATGCGACTCGGACTTCGCCGGTGTTGCGGGGCGTGTTGGTTTTGAAGAATATGCTGGGTGCGCCGCCGCCTGCTCCGCCGCCTTCGGTGCCGGCGCTGGATGAGAGTACGGTGGCGGCGAACCTGCCGATGCGGGAGCGGCTGGCGGCGCACCGGAACAATGCGGTTTGTGCGAGTTGTCACCGGACGATTGACCCGGTGGGGTTTGCGTTGGAGAACTATGACGCGGTGGGCCGGTGGCGGGATTTGGAAGTGGAAGACCAGCCGGTGGATGCGAGCGGGGCGGTGCCGGGGGATAAAGAGTTCCGCGGGGTGGATGGGTTAGAAGAGGCCCTGCTGCGAAGGCCGGAGCTGTTTGCTACGGCTCTGACCGAGAATTTGATGACGTTTGCGTTGGGGCGGGGGATCGGGTATTCCGATGCGGCGGCCGTTCGGAAGATTGTGAATGGGGCGGGGAAGCAGGACTACCGGTTCTCCGCGCTGATTTTGGGGATTGTGGAGAGCGCGCCGTTCCGGATGCGGCGGGCGGAGGCGAGATAAGACCATGGCCACGTTTTTGACGAAGAAGGCGGTTTCGAGGCGCACGGTGCTGCGGAGCGCGCGGGGGGCGTTGGCGCTGCCGCTGCTGGATGCGATGATTCCGGCGGCGACGGCTTGGGCGCAGACGGCGGCGAAACCTGTGCGGCGGCTGGGGTTTGTGTTTATTCCGATGGGGTGCGACCAGGCGCGGTGGACGCCGGCGGGGGAGGGTACCCTTGGCGAATTGTCGCCGATTTTGAAGCCGTTGGAACCGGTGAAAAGCCAGGTGACGGTGGTGACGAATTTGCGGTTGCAGGCGGCGTATCCGGGGACGCATGACACATCGAATTCCGCGTTTTTGAGTGCGGCGAGCGCGAAGCATACGGAGAGCTCCGACTACTTTTCGGGGATCACGGTGGACCAGGTGGCGGCGGCGGAGATGGGGCGGGAGACGCAGGTGGCGTCGTTGCAGCTGGCGATGGATTTGAATCCTCTGGCGGGGGTTTGTAATAACGGGTATTCGTGCGTGTATCAGAACTGTTTGTCGTGGTCGTCACCGACGACGCCGCTGCCGAGTGAGGCGCATCCGCGGGTGGTGTTTGAGAGGTTGTTTGGCGAGGGCGGGAATGCGGGGGCGCGGCGGGCGGCGTTGCAAAATCGGGCGAGTTTGCTGGATTCGTTTACCGAAGAGATTGCGCGGTTACAGGGGAAGGTGGGCGGGGCGGACAAGGCGCGGCTGGAGCAGTATTTGGAAAGCGTCCATGCGGTGGAGAAGGAGATTGCGCGGGCCGAGCGCGGAGTGGCGGAGAACAGGACGCCGGATCTGGAGCGGCCGGTGGGGGCGCCGGCGGCGTTTGCCGATCATGCGAAGTTGATGTTTGATTTGCAGATCCTGGCGTTTCAGGCCGATATTACGCGGGTGATTGCGTTTCAGTTTACGAGGGAGCAGAGTAACCGGACGTACCCGGAGATTGGGGTTCGGGATCCGCATCACCCGACGAGTCATCATGGGAATGACCCGTTCAAGGTTGCCCAGATTGCGAAGATCAACACGTATCATATTTGGTTGTTTTCGGAGTTTTTGCAGCGGATGAAGGCGACGAAGGACGGGAATGGGTCGTTGCTGGATAACACGGTTTATTTGTACGGGAGCGGGATGGGGAATCCGAGTTTGCATGACCATGAGAACCTGCCGATTTTGGTGGCGGGCGGGGCGGCGACGGGATTGCGCGGCGGGCGGCATATCCGGTATGCGAAGCCGGGGAATCTGGCGAATTTGCACTTGACGCTGTTGGAACGGGTGGGGGTGCGGATGGATTCGTTTGGGGATAGCACGGGGAAGGTGGACGGGTTGTTTGAGCGGGTGGCGGTATGAGGTTGGTTTGGTTGTTGTTTGCTGTGGGCGCTTGGGCGCAGGGGGATGGGACGACGGCCCTGCATACGGCGGCGTATCAGGACGATGTGGCGGCGGCGCGGGCGTTGTTGCGTGCGGGGGCTCCTGTGGACGCGGTGAACC
>JBIKOG010000426.1:0-4070 GCA_044358225.1 Bryobacteraceae bacterium
AGTCTGGGCGGCCACCGAAAGGCCAAATAAAACGGCAAGCAGGAATCGCATGAAGCGATCCTACGGCCGCCCCAAAAAAAAGATGTCAGGAAGTTGTAAGGATTTGCGTCTTGCTAATTAGAGGGAGAAAATCTCTTCCAACGTCTTCGCATCGGCAAGCCGGTCACTCCAGCCTTCAATCACTTCTGGCGACGCCGAGTGCAGTTTGTCCAGAGCCCAACCCGGCATCGGTCCAAATCGCCGTTCCATCTGCCTCTCCAGCAGCCGCCACATCCCCTTCGCCTCGCCCCGTGCCTCGCCCATCGCCAAACCCTGCCGGATCGCCGGCCCCAGAATCTTGTTCTCCAAAACGTTGATCATTCCCGCCGCCAACTACAAAAACACCTTCTCCAGCGTCTCCGCAGATTCAACTCGCAGACCCCACTCCTCCAACTCATCCGGAGAGGCGGAGTTCAATTTCTCTAACGCCCAATCCGGAACCGGTCCGAAGCGTCTTTCCAGCAGCCGGTGCACCATACGCCCTATCCCCTGGCGAATCGCCGGCCCGATGATCTTGTTCTCCATCAAATC
Organism: Bryobacteraceae bacterium; assembly: GCA_044358225.1. Classification (GTDB taxonomy): domain Bacteria; phylum Acidobacteriota; class Terriglobia; order Bryobacterales; family Bryobacteraceae. The sequence goes on from JBIKOG010000426.1 coordinate 571, forward strand.
AATCATCTCGCTCTGCAACCTCCGCTTCAGTTCCCCAGTATGCCTCCAATCACCGCAAATGTGGAGGCCGCCGCCTGCTGCTCCGCCCCATTCAAGCTCCGCAGCTTATCAAAAACCACCCGAATCACCCGGTCCCTGTCCGCCTTCGTCAACAGTGCCCATTCGTTGTCCGCCCAATCATCGCTCGCCAGCAACTCCTCCCCGTCCATCTCCCGCAAATTCAAAATCGTGAACCGGTGCCGCGTACTCGCTGTCTCAAAAACATCGTCCATCCGCAGTGGCTCCCGCCCCGCGTACAACACGGTCTGCTCCACATGCTCCCCCAGTAACCGGTAGAACCCCGCATAGTACTCCAGCATCCGGAACGCCATTCCCGGATCGTTCGAAACCTGCAGCTCCACCTGCCGCAACACCCCATCCGCGGACCGCGCCAGCAAATCCGCCCGCAAATTCCTCACCGCCGGCTGCTCAATATTCGGCCACTCCACCACCTCCCCAAACAGCAGCCGCGACAACACACCCCGCGACTGCCGAAACAGGAATTTGAACGTAACGTCGAATGAATGTGCCACCCGCCCCCCAGGCCTTAGCTCACCGCCGCCGTAACAATCTCCTGCGCCTGCGCCACAATCGCATCCAAATGCTCCTGCCCCTGGAAACTCTCCGCGTAGATCTTATAAATGTTCTCCGTCCCGCTCGGACGAGCCGCAAACCACCCATTCGCCGTATTCACTTTGACCCCCCCAATCGGAGCATTATTCGCCGGCGCATGCGTCAAAATCGAAGTCACCGGATCCCCAGCTAAAGTCGTAGCCGTCATCGTCTCCGCATTCAGCTTCGACAACCGCGCCTTCTGCTCCGGCGTCGTCGGCACGTCAATCCGCGTATACACCGGCGCCCCATACTTCTCCGTCAGCGAAATATAATGCTCGCCCGGATCGCGTCCCGTCACCGCCATAATCTCCGCCGCCAACAACCCCAGCAACAGCCCATCCTTATCCGTCGTCCAAACGGCCCCATTCCGCTCCAGGAAGCTCGCCCCCGCGCTCTCCTCCCCGCCAAAACAGTAGCTCCCATCCGCCAGCCCGCCCGCGAACCACTTAAAGCCCACCGGCACTTCCGCCAGCGGCCGCCCGCTCGCCGCCACCACCCGGTCAATGATGCTGCTCGAAACCAGCGTCTTCCCCACCGCCGCAAACTGTGGCCAGTTCGGCCGATGTTTGACCAGATAATGAATCGCCACCGCCAAATAATGGTTCGGGTTCATCAACCCCACCGACGGCACCACAATCCCATGCCGGTCCGCGTCCGGATCGGTCGCAAACGCCACATCAAACCGGTCTTTCAACGACACCAGACTCGCCATCGCATACGGGCTCGAACAGTCCATCCGAATGACGCCATCATGGTCCAGCGTCATAAACGAAAACGTCGGATCCAGCTTCGGATTGACGACCTGAATATTCAACTCATACTGCGCCGCAATCGGCGCCCAATAGTTCAAACTCGCCCCGCCCAACGGATCGGCGCCCAGCTTCAACTTCGCATCCCGGATCGCCTCCATATCCAGAACGTCCTTCAAATCCTCCACAAACGGCCCCACATAATCGTGGTCCACCACATACGTGGAATACGCCGTCCGCCGCACGCCCCGGTTGGCCGACGCCAGCAGATCATTCGCCCGGTTCTGAATCCACCCGGTCACATCGCTCTCTGCCGGCCCGCCATTCGTCGGGTTGTACTTAAACCCGCCATCGGTGGGCGGATTATGCGAAGGACTGATCACAATCCCATCCGCCAGATTCACCGGCTTCTCCCGGTTGTACTGGATAATCGCCCGGCTGATCACCGGCGTCGGCGTCGGCCCGTTCCCCTTCTGCACATACGTGGTAACGCCGTTCCCCGCCAAAACTTCAATCGCCGTCTGCTGCGCCACGTCCGACAACGCGTGCGTGTCCTTCCCCAAAAACAACGGCCCCGCAATGCCCTGCGCCGCCCGATAATCGCAAATCGCCTGCGTAATCGCCAAAATATGCGACTCGGTGAACGTCGTCGCCGCCGTCGTTCCCCGATGCCCGGAGGTGCCGAACGACACCCGCTGCAACGGATCGTCCGGATTCGGTACCTTGTGGAAGTAATCGTCTTCCAACTTGGTAGGGTTGATAAGGATATTCTGCGGAGCGGGTTTCCCGGCAAGCGGATGGAGAGGCATTCAGTTACATTATGGAACGGCGACTGTTTTTGATGGGGGGCTTTGCAGCCTACGCCCGTCCCAAGATAAAAATTACCGCGGCAGAACTCTGGCCCGTCCGCGCCACCCCGCGCACCGTCTGGCTCCTCATCCGCCTCCGTTCCGACGCCAATATCGACGGCCTCGGTGAAGCCTCCGACGCCTTCGGCATCTACGCCACCACCCCCGAAAACGTCGCCGCCATGCGCGCCGAAATCGACCGCCAATTCGCCCTTCTCCACAACCGTTCCCCCTTCGACGTCGAACACTTCCGCCAATCCGCCACCCTCCCCAACCTCCTCGCCCGCACCGTCCACTCCGCCCTCGAACAAGCCATGTGGGACATGGCCGGCAAGGCCCTCGACGTCCCCGTCCATGCCCTCCTTGGCGGCAGAGTCCGCGACACGCTCCCCGTCTACGCCAACATCAATCGCACCGCCAAGCCCCGCACGCCCGCCGGCTTCGCCGCCACCGCCAAACGCGCCGTCGCCGAAGGCTTCCGCGCCATCAAACTCGCCCCCTGGGACAACTTTGTCGATACCGAAGCCTACGTCGAACAGGGCATAGATTGCTTAATCGCCGTCCGCGAAGCCGTGGGCAAAGACGTAAAAGTGATGACCGACTGCCATTCGTTCTTCACCGTCCCCCGCGCCATCGCGGTAGCCAAAAAGCTGGAGCCCGTCGCCCTCGATTGGTACGAAGAACCCGTCGCGCCCGAACGCACAGCGGACACCGTAGCCATCCGCCGCGGCATCAAACAGAACATGGCCGGCGGCGAATTCCTCTTCGAAGTAAAAGGCTTCGAACCCCTCTGCCGCGAAAAAGCGGTGGACGTCATCATGCCCGACGTGAAGCACTGCGGCGGCATCCTGGAGATGACCCGCATCGCCGCCATGGCCGCGGCCCACGGAGTAACCGTAGCCCCGCACAACCCCACCGGCCCCATCGCGACGGCGGCCAGCGTGCAGCTCTGCGCCGGCATGAAAAACTTCCGCATCCTGGAACTCCAATGGGGCGAAGTCGACTGGCGCAGCGCCCTCGTCCGCCCGGCCGAGCGCTTCCAAAACGGCACCATCTCAGTCCCCGAAGCCCCCGGCCTCGGCATCACCCTCAACGAAGAACTAGCCCGCGAAAAGCGAATCCTCTAAAAGCCAACAACCCAGATTTCCCTCTCTCCAGAAACCACACTCCGAACCCAGTGATTAGGCGGGGTGTGGCTCTGGAGGTATCCAGGTTGAAGGCACTATGCCGGTACAAGTTGAAACCCCTG
>JBIKOG010000207.1:0-13747 GCA_044358225.1 Bryobacteraceae bacterium
CACGCATACTCGCCCGTCGTCAACGGCTCTATCGGCCACACTTTATACAGCCCCTCTCCCACCTGTTTCCGGAAGATCTGCACCTCTTCGTGCTGCACCATCACTTCCTTCACAACGGGCACAATTTCCCACCGCTCCACAATCCGCCCGGTCCCCTTAGGCGCCGCCACGCAGCGCACCAGCCCGAACCGCTCCTCGGCCGCCAGCCGGAAATAGAACTCCGGCCGGTCCTCATTCACCACGAACGCGCTCTTCAATCCATCGATCTCCACGTGGCTCTTCCCCGCCAGAATCGGGATCGGCGTCAGCACCTTCAGGATCTGCCGCTTCTTGTCGGTGACGATCTTCAACTCCGCCTGCTTCAACGCCTGCATCGGCTTGCCGTCCACGACGTAATAGAGCCCGGCCTCCTTCGGCACCTCCCGGATCTCCTTGCGCATGGCCTTCTCGGCGGCTTCCTCCTCGGCCTCGGCCTTCTTCTCCGCCGCCACGTCCTTGGCCTGCGCCTCGACCGTCCCCTTGGTCTTCGCCAGGTCCACCAGCTCCAACGGAATCTCCTCCCAGTCGCTCCGCTCCAGCGAATAAAACCGCACCCGGTCGCTCAGCACCTTGTACTCGCTGACGACGTGAAACGTGCCGTCCTTCAAAAAGAGGCGCACGCTCGCGCCGAAAAGCAGGAGGGTCGAAAGTGCCACCAGTATCCAACGCATACTGCCTTCATAATAGAACTCTATGCGTACTCGCACATTGGGCCGTACGGGCCTCCAAGTTTCTGAGATCGGTTTCGGCGCCTGGGGCATCGGCGGCAAACAGTGGCTGAACGGCTCCGACGAAGAGTCCCTCGCCGCCCTCCGCCGCGCCATCGAACTCGGCATCAACCTGATCGACACCGCCTTCGCCTACAACGAAGGCCACTCGGAGCGCCTCATCGCGCAAGTCGCCGCCGAGACCAAGGCCCCCGTCACCATCGCCACCAAAATCCCCCCGAAGAACCGCGTCTGGCCCGCCCGCAAAGGCACGCCCATCGAAGAGGTGTTCCCCTACGAATACATCGTCGACATGACCGAGCAGTCGCTGCGCAACCTCAATACCGACTGCATCGACCTCCAGCAACTCCACGTCTGGAATCCCGACTGGGTCCACTTCGACTCCTGGCGCCGCGGCATCGAAGACCTCAAAAAATCGGGCAAAGTGAAGCACTTCGGCATCTCGATCAACGACCACCAGCCGGACTCGGCTCTGGGCATCATCGAAACCGGCCTCATCGATACCGTCCAGGTCATCTACAACATCTACGAACAGTCTCCGCAGATCAACCTCTTCGACGCCTGCCGCAAGCACAACATCGGCGTGCTGGCCCGCTGCCCGCTCGACGAAGGCGCGCTCACCGGCGCCGTCACCGTCGACACGGTCTTCGAGCCCGGCGAGTTCCGCGACTTCTACTTCCGCGGCGATCGCAAGGCGCAGGTCGTCCACGCCTTCAACGCGCTCCAGGCCGATCTCGCCAATTCCGGCGAACCCGTCGCCACCACCGCGCTGCGCTTCACGCTGTCCAATGACGTCGTCTCCACCGTCATCCCCGGCATGCGCAAAATCCGCAACGTGGAAGCCAACGCCGCGGTTTCCGACGCCGGTCCGCTGTCGGCTGAAACGCTGGCCCTGTTGAAGCGCCACGCCTGGAACAAGTGCTTCTATCAGTAGATTCCGCTAGAATCTCCTAAACATGTTCCGCTCTCTTTACTTCCAGGTCCTGGTGGCGATCTCGATCGGGATCGCCTTCGGGGCCCTGGCTCCCGAATCGGCCGCGGCCATGAAACCGTTCGGCGACGGCTTCATCAAGCTCATCAAGATGATCATCGCGCCCATCATCTTCTGCACCGTCGTCGTCGGCATCGCCGGCACCGCGGACATGAAGAAGGTGGGCCGCACCGGCGGCCTTGCGCTGCTCTATTTCGAGGTGGTCTCCACCGTCGCCCTGCTCATCGGCCTGCTCATCGTGAACATCGTCCAACCCGGCGCGGGCATGAACGTCGACCCCAAAACGCTCAATGCCGGCGCCATCGCGGCCTACACCGCGCCCGGCAAAATGACCTCCACCACGAACTTCATTCTGAACGTCATTCCGTCCAGCTTCTTCGACGCTTTTGCCAAAGGCGAGATTCTCCAAGTCCTCCTCCTCGCCATCCTCTTCGGCATCGCTCTGCAGCGCCTCGGCTCCCATAAAAACGAAGTTTTCACTTTCATCGAACGCACCTCGGAGATCCTCTTCGCCATCGTCAAGATGATCACCGCGCTCGCCCCCATCGGCGCGTTCGGCGCGATGGCATTCACCGTCGGCACCTACGGCCTGAAGAGCCTCCTCTCGCTCGCCCAATTGATGGCCACCTTCTATCTCACCTGCGTCGTCTTCATCGTCGTCATTCTCGGCGGCATCGCCCAATTCCATGGCTTCAACATCTTCCGCTTCCTGCGCTACATCAAGGAAGAAATTCTCATCGTCCTCGGCACCTCGTCGTCGGAAGCCGCGCTCCCCCGCATGATCCTGAAGCTCGAAAGCCTGGGCGCGGGCAAATCCACCGTCGGCCTCGTCATCCCCACCGGCTATTCGTTCAATCTCGACGGCACGTCCATCTACCTCACCATGGCCGCCGTCTTCATTGCCCAAGCCACCAACACGCCCATGTCGCTCACGCAGCAGATCACGCTGCTCCTGGTACTCCTCCTCACCTCCAAAGGCGCCGCCGGCGTCACCGGCAGCGGCTTCATCGTCCTTGCCGCCACGCTCTCCGCCGTCGGCAACGTTCCCGTCGCCGGTCTCGCCCTCATCCTCGGCATCGACCGCTTCATGTCCGAAGCCCGCGCCATCACCAACGTCATCGGCAACGGCGTCGCCGCCGTCGTCGTCGCCAAATGGACCGGCGATCTCGACGAAAAGGTCCTCCACGAACGCCTCTTATCCGGTCCCGCCGCGCAATGATAAACTAGCGTCACCGATGAAACGCGTAGTTCTTTTCTCACTCCTGTTCGCCGCGTCTGTCTATCCGCAGGCCCGCAAATACACGCTCCCCGCGCCTTCCATGGCCCAAACGGCCAACCCCTCGAAGGTTGTCCCCATGCCCGCCGGCAAGTCCCTCTCCGTGCCCGCCGGTTTCAAAGTGGAGGAGTACGCATCAGGCTACTCCAAGCCCCGCGAAATGCTGCAACTCCCCGGCGGCACCGTCCTGGTCACCGATAGCCTCCCCGCCGGCAAAGGTGGCGTCTACGTCGTCAACAACGACAAAAACCGCAAGCCGCTGATCGCTGGTCTCGACCGTCCCTTCGGCATGGCCTTCCACGATGGCTACCTCTACGTCACCGAAGCCGAAGCCGTGAAACGCTACAAGCTCGACTCCGCCGCCATGACCGTCGGCGCCGGCGAAAAAGTCGTCGACCTCACCGGCTACACCAAGGGCCACACCACCCGTTCGGTCGCAATCGACGCCAAGGCCAAGAAGCTCTACGTCTCCGTCGGCTCCGGTTCCAATCACGAACTCGGCGATCCCGCCAACCGCAACGCCGTCAACGTCTATAACCTCGATGGCTCCAGCCCCGAGATCTTCGCCACCGGCCTCCGCAACCCCGTCGCCATTCGCTTCCAGCCACAAAGCAAGCGCCTCTGGACCACCGTGCAGGAGCGCGGCGGCCTGGGTGACGAACTCCCCGCCGACTTCTTCACCGAAGTGAAAAAGGGCGCCTTCTACGGATGGCCTTTCGCCTACCTCGGCCCCAACGAAGAGCCCCGTCACAAGGGCGTCAATCCCGACGCCGTGAAGAAAACCGTCGAACCGGACTTCCTCCTCGGGCCCCATGTCTCGGCCATGACGTTTGCCTTCTACACCGGCAAGTCTTTCCCCGCCAAGTACAAGAACGGCGCCTTCATCGCCCTCCGCGGTTCGTCCGAACGGGCGAAGCGCGTCGGCTACGTCTTGGCCTTCGTGCCCTTCAAGGGCGGCAAACCGGCCGGCCAGTTGGAGACCTTCCTCTCCGGCTTCCTGCCCAGCGAAGAGTCCAAGGAAGTCTACGGCCGCCCGGTCGGCGTGTTGCAACTCGCCGATGGCAGCCTGCTGCTTTCCGAAGATGGGAATAATAAGATTTTCCGGATCTCTTACTCCAAGTAAGAGCCCATATCTTTCCATTCCTGAATCTTCTTGTAAAGTCCACCCGGCGCGCCGGCCAGCGTCGGCGCGCCCGGGTGGAATGTAGTAACTCGCTCCCGTCTCGGGGACACCGCGGGAACGTAGAACGGATCCTGTAGCGGCGTGGGTTCAACGGAATCCCCCATCGGTAGATCCGCGATGGGCGGTGCGCTGGCGACGCGTGGTCCGTACGAGCCATTGGCGCCGAACTGCTGCAGAACGGTCTGGATCAGGCTGGTGTGGTCATGCGGCGGTACCGCCACCGGAGCGCCCGGTTCCCGCGGCGGATACACTGTTCCCTTCGGGATCCGGGGATTAATGAACAACGTCGGCACGCGGACTCCGTACCGGTCATAGGGGAAGTTATCCACCGGCGCGGCGAAGGGCGAAACGGCGTCCGGCGGCGGCACGTGATCGTACAATCCGCCATGCTCGTCGTAGGTCACGATGAACAGCGTTTTGGCGAACGTCTCCGGGTACTTCGCCAGAATGCCGTGGATCTGGTTCAACAGCGTCTCGCCCGCGCGCACATCCACCGCCGGGGGCAGGGAACTGCCGTTCGGATCACTGAAATCGATGCCCGCGCCGCCGGGGTGATTGGAGTTCACGGTGCCGCCAAACAGGTCGCTGTAACGCGGTTCGATGAAGGAATACTTGGGCAGCGCGCCGTTCTGAATGTCTTTCTCGAAGTTAGTAATGTCGGACAGCTCATCCTGGAAGTGGTACACATTACCACCGATGAAAAAATCCCAGTTATCGTAGACATACTGGCAGAGCGCCGAAAGCGGCGCGTCGTGGTAATACACCTTCCAGTTCAGCGCCGTGTCGGCTTCGTCGGGCACGCCCGGCCCTTGCGCGCAGGCCTCCGGAAAGGCGTTATCCAGCGCCTCGAAAACGGTGAAGTCCTGCACCGTCGGTTCGAACGTATCCGTGATGCCCTTAAAGAAATCCGGGTTATTCATGCGGCTGTCGTTGGTTCCCGGCAATACCCCAGGCGTGCCGCAATGCGCAAAGACCCGGTTTGCGATCGTCTGCACCGGCCCCGCCGCGAACCACGAGTCGCACACCGCATACTGCTTCGCCAAGGCCCAGCTCACCGGCATTGTCGCCGCCGAAAAATACTGCATAATGTCCCGTGGCACCGGCAGCACGGGCAGGCCACCCGCAAATTCCGGGGCTCCCGGCTGTTGCCCGTAATTCCAGGCAAATCCCGTCATCGGCGGCACGCCCGCCGGCAGCGGGTCCTGGTTGGCGAATAACTGCTCCACCATGTCTGTATACAACTCGCCCGGGTCCGGGTATGGCGTGATATAGGTCTGATACTCCGCCGCTCCCTGAAAAACGGAAACAACCGGGCTCGCCGGCACCGTGGGGTTCAGCGGATTTGTTTCATTGCCTGTTAAGCCGCGAAACGTTCCGGCCGCAGTGCCTGCGGGGTATAACCCTCCCAGGACGTTATCAAAAGATCGGTTTTCCAGCATCAGGACGACGATGTGTTCTATGCCAGGGATCAGCGCTTTTCCCATAACTGCGCCTCGATTCAGTCTATCTATCCGGTCCAAAACAAGTTATATACGAAACTCCGCACATATGGCAAGAAGGAATGACGATTTCCAACTATGGAATGCGCAGTACTAGTTGTGACTCGCCTTCTGCTCTTCGCCTTCTCGCTCACCCTCGCCGCCCAACCGGCCCTCTTCCCCATCCGCACGGGCCGCCAGTTCGGTTTCATCGACCGCTCCGGCAAAGTCGTCATCCCGCCTAAGTACGACCGCGTGGAGGAGTTCCGGGAGAACCGTGCCGTCGTCTATATCGGCTCCAATGCCGGTTACATCGATCCCGCGGGCCAACTCCTCATCCCGGCCGTATTCTCAACCGCCACCCCCTTCGAACAGGGGCGTGCCATCGTCAGCAAAGAAGGTAAGTACAGCGTCATTGACTTACAAGGCAAGATCGTCGCCGAAGTGCCCCACCGCGTTATGGGCGATTACAGCGCCGGCCTCGTCGTCGTCCAGCGTGCCCGCGCCGGCTCGGTCCCTTCGGCCTACGGCTATATGGACCGCAATGGCCGCATGGTGATCGAGCCCAAATTCATGCCCGCCGCCAAGTTCCCCGAAGACGGCCGCGGTCTCGCCGTCGGCGGCCTGGAACGCAACTGGTGCTATTTCGACAAAACCGGCAAAATCATCCTCCGCCTACCCATGGACGGACACGACCGCGCTCCCGGCTTCCGCGACGGCCTGCTCCGCTGGAAAGAAGGCTTCCATTGGGGCTACAAAGATCCCAGCGGCGCCTGGGCCATCGAGCCCAAATTTGACGACGCCCAGGACTTCACGAACGGGCTCGCCAGCGTCGAAAAGGACGGCAAGTGGATCCAGATCGACACCCGCGGCATCGAACAACCCATCCAAAAAGGCCCACGCGCCATCCATGCGCCCTCCGATGGCCTCGCCCTCGCCGAAGACGGCGACCGCCTAGGCTATCTCACCGCCGACGGCAAACCAGCCTTCGCCTTCCGCAAATACGATGCCGCCTTCGACTATCAGTGCGGCATGGCCCGCATCAAAATGGACGGTAAGTTCGGCTATCTCGATAAATCCGGGCGCCTGGCTATCCCGAACCAATACAGCAGTGCCGCCGATTTCAAGGGCTGCCTCGCCATGGTTCTATCGAACGACGGCTGGACCTACATTGATCCCACCGGCAAAGCCGTCTGGAAGTCAGAAAGTAAGTTCTAACCCAGCTTCTTCTTCCACGCCATGATATCGGCGGTCAACGCCGCCGACGCTTTCATGTACGCGGAATTCAGCCCCATCTCCCGCTTGGCGTCTTCGGTCTGCTTCATATTCGCCAGCAACACAACCTTCCCCACCGATTCGTGAAACTGCGTGTGCCGAGAACAAACGGTGTTGTACAACAGCTGCTCACCCAGGTTCGGCTGATAGCTCCGCAACCACTTCCCCATCTCGCAAGCGTCATCCCGCATCGCCGTCTTGGCGTCAATATCGCCCACCCCGTTCTCCACCAAATCCCGCAGCCGGTGCTTCCACATGGAATGCGCTGCCAGTGCCTTGTCGAGTTGTTCCAACGTACTTGCCATGCCCAACATCTCGACCAAAATGAACGCGGCTTTAACTTATTGAAAGGCTACTGAACGAGTAACCGTCGCCACATGCGTCAAATCGGCAAATTGGAACCCCGCCAGCGGGAAGCTCACCGTCGAAGTCGTGTTCGAAACGGTAATCGACCCCGATGAAACCCCGCCCGTCACCGTGCTCACCGGCAAAAAGAGCAGCACCTGCGCCGGAACGCGGAACTGCCCGGCATTCGCCGGCACCCGGCAACTGAAGTAGCCCCCGGCGGCCACCGGTTGCGTCGCCGACCGCGTCAACAGCGACACCCCGGCAATGTCCACAAACCCAGTCCGGTCGCCGCCCGTCCAAGTGATATCGACGCCCGCCATCCGCGACACCGTCGCCACCCCGTCCGCGTTGCTCCATCCAAACGCAGGGTCCGGTAGTGTGATGCCCACCGAAAACGCCGGCACCTCCGCCGACCCGCTCCCGTTGTCCACCGTGTACACCCCCGGCGCCAGATACGGCGGCGACGGCACCGGAACCTGCCCCGGCAACGCCGTCGAACCCAACTGCGACGAATACCCCCCGGGGAACTTCGCCAACTGCTTCACGCCATTCGGTCCCGTAATCGTCATCACCGGCCCGGCGTCCAAATAACTGATCGCGTTCGCCCCGCTCCCCCCGCTCGTATTCACCAACGGCCCCACCACGCACCCGCCAATCGCCGGCAGCGGGCTTGGCGTCGACGCCGGTACTTTACTCAAATCCGTCACCGAAAACGCCGCCGACGCCACGTCCCCCGTGTAATCCACCGTCCCGATCTTCTGCTGCGATCGCACCAGTACCAACCCCGCCGCCTTCACCGTCCCGCTCCCACCCCCCACCGGCGCCGGCAGCGGATCCGGACACGCCGGCTCAGGCGATACCGAAATCGTCGTCAAGTTACTCAACACACTCCCCGTCTGAAACCAAACCGTGGCATAACACCCAGTAACTCCCGCCGGTATCTCCACATTGAACTGGTCCAGCCCCGCCAGCCCCGGCACTCGCCCCTGAAACAAGATCCTCGCCGGCCGCCCGTCCACGAACGCCAGTACCGGCGGGTCCAGATTCAACACCGGCGCACCGCGGCTCTCGTCGAACGGCACCGCCCCCAACCCCGTCCCGTACAACACCCCCACCTGTCCCGCCTGCGCGCTGTTCGTCACCGAATTCAGCAACACCTGTCCCGCGCCATTCCCCACCTGCATCACCGCCGGCCCCTGCCCGTTCTGCGCCAGAGACAGAATGCCAATGCTCCGCGCGGCCACCGTAATCGGCGCCCCCGCGCTGCGCGTTCCGTTCACGGTCACCGCCAGCGTCCCGATGCCCACTGGCGTTCGCGACGGCAGCAACCCGGCAATCTGCCCCGAAGACACAAAAAACAACAACACATCCACCGTCGTCCCGCTGACAGTCACTTGCACCGACGTCCCGCCTAACTGTGCCGGCAACGGGAACCCCGCCGCCTGTGCCAGCGTCGCCGGCCCAATGTTACTCCCGAAAATATCGAAGATAGAACCTTGCGCGATGCCCGCGTTCGGCATTCCCGGCAACGAGTAACTGAAATGGTTCACCACGCCGCCCGGGCTCACCACCGGTGCCTGGCCATACACACCGGCCATGGCCAGCAACGTCAATATAAGTTTCCGCGTCATCGTCTCTCTAAGGTACATGAACCGCCGCGCGCCGCGATTACGAGATATACAAAGAATGGCTCAGCGCCCTACTGTCCTACCGTTCCTCATCCTCGGCCTATCGCTCGTCATCGCCGTCTGGAACGAAGGCTTCTACGCCTACCGCTCCTACCAATTGGATAAACCCGCCACCGCCTTTTCCGGTCTCCTCCAAGCCCCCGCCCCCGCGGCCGACCCCCTCTGGGGCCCCGTCCCCTCCGCCGCCGTCCTCCGCCGCACCGAAGAGTCCCGCATCGGCATGCACTACGCCCGCGGCGCCGCCACGCCCCGCAAAACATCCAGCTGGGGCCAATCCCGCCAAAACATTTCCCCAGCCCAATCCCTCACCCTCGGCACCCACACCGTCGACGCCCGCGCCCTCGCCGCCGTCTCCCATTTCGAACCCGTCCCGCCTACGCAAGCTCTCGCCGATCAAATCGCCAAGGCCGCCCCCGGCCACCGCGTCTCCATCGAAAAGGACGCCTTCGTCCTCGAATCCACCCAGCCCCAGGACCCCGACGCCGAATTCATCCCCGCCTTCCGCCTCCGCTTCGAACAGATCCCCCTCGCCAACTACACCATTGCCGGCCAGCTGAAAAACGGCGTCATCATCCCCGTCGCAGCCACCCCCGGCGCCTCCGAAAATGTCGTCGATGACGCCCGCAAAACCGCCACCGCCTCCCACTGGGCCCTCCGCTTCCTCGCCGCCGTCGGCGCCTTCTGCGGGATCCATATCCTCACCAAATCCCGCCCGCGATAAGATGGAAACCGCATGTTCCCACGCCTAGCCCTCTTCCTCCTGGCCGCCGCCCTCCTCCCCGCCGCCCCCCGCCATGCCGACGTCCTCATCTACGGCTGCACCTCCGGCGCCATCACCGCCGCCGTCCAGGTCAAGCGCATGGGCAAGTCCGTCCTCCTCGTCTGCCCCGAAACCCACTTGGGCGGCCTCACCGCCGGCGGCCTCGGCTGGACCGATTCCGGCAACAAAGCCGTCATCGGCGGACTCTCCCGCGAGTTCTACCATCGCGTCTGGAAGCACTACGACAACGCCGCCGCCTGGCGCTGGGAAAAGCGTGAAGCCTTCGGCAACAAAGGGCAGGGAACTCCCGCCATCGATACCACCGGCCGCACCCAATGGATCTTCGAACCCCACGTCGCCGAAAAGGTCTACGAAGACTGGATGAAGGAACTCAAAATCCCCATCGTCCGCAACGCCTGGCTCAACCGCGAATCCGGCGTCAAGCTCTCCGGTGACCGCATCACCTCCATCACCACCCTCGACGGCAAAACGTATACCGCCGCCATCTTCATGGACGCCACCTATGAAGGCGACCTCATGGCCGCCGCCAAAGTCGACTACCACGTCGGCCGCGAATCCACCAAAACCTACAATGAAGAATGGAACGGCGTCCAAACCGGCGTCCTTCACCACCGCCACCACTTCGGCGCCGTCAAAACCCCCATCTCCCCCTACGTCATCCCCGGCGACCCCAAAAGCGGCGTCCTCCCCCGCATCAGCACCGAACCCCCCGGCGTGAAAGGCGAAGGCGACAAAAAGGTCCAGGCCTACTGCTTCCGCATGTGCCTCACCCAGGTCGAAGCCAACCGCGTTCCGTTCCCCAAACCCGCCAACTACAACCCCAAAGAGTACGAACTTCTCACCCGCATCTTCGACGCCGGCTGGCGCGAAACCTTCCAGAAGTTCGACATGATCCCCAACGCCAAAACCGACACCAACAACCACGGCCCCTTCTCCACCGATAACATCGGCCGCAACTGGGACTACCCCGAAGCCTCCTACGCCCGCCGCAAGGAGATCTTCCAGGAACACGTCAATTACCAGCAAGGCTGGCTCTATTTCATCGCCAACGATCCCAAAGTCCCCGCCGACGTCCGTAATGAATTCGCCAAATGGGGCCTCGCCAAAGACGAGTTCAAGTCCACCGGCAACTGGCCCCACCAGATGTACATCCGCGAAGCCCGCCGCATGGTCGGCCGCTACGTCATGACCGAAAACGAACTCCTGAAGAAGCGCGCCACCCCCGAATCGGTCGGCATGGGCTCCTACGGCATCGACTCGCACAACATCCAGCGCTACATCACCCCCGAAGGCTACGTGCAAAACGAAGGCGATATCGGCGTCAGCACGAAGGGACCCTACCAGATCTCCTACGGCTCGCTCGTCCCGAAAAAGGGGCAAGCCGCCAACCTCCTGGTCCCCGTCTGCCTCTCCAGTTCCCACATCGCCTACGGCTCCATCCGCATGGAACCCGTCTTCATGATCCTCGGCCAATCCGCCGCCACCGCCGCCGTCATGGCCATCGACGCGAAGATCCCCGTCCAGGACGTGCCGTATGAAAAACTCCGCACCCGCCTCCTCGCCGACGGCCAGGTCCTCGAATATAGGCCCTAAGATTTCCCCTACCAGTCACTCATCCGATTTCTTTTTCAAATTAATTCTCACAATTTACAAAAGAAATCGGGTATGATTCTATTCAATCCAAGCGACAACTGAATCGGAACGCGGGTCCCCCCGCGGATCTGCCGCATTTCTCGCTCGCGACTGTTCTCAATGCTTAATCGGTGTCGTGACCTCCTCCGAGTCCCGATCCGTTCGTGGAAAAAGACACTGCTCGCCGCAGCAGTCGTCGCAGGCGCCGGACTCGCCATCCAGTTTACCGTCCGCTCCCTGGAACTACGCGCTCTCCGTGCCCAGACGTGGAACATTGGCTACCACCAGACCGAGCCCTTCATCTCCCGTGGTCCCGATGGCAACCCCGCCGGCTTCGGCAAAGACGTCTTTACCGAGGCCGCCCGCCGCGCTGGCATCCGTCTCAACTGGGTCTTCGTCCCCCAGGGCGCCGGCGCCGCCTTCGATCATGGAACAATCGACCTCTTCCCCCGCTCCTCCGACGTCCCCGGCCTCGCCCGCGCCCCCTACATCACCGCCCCCTGGTTTGAAACCTTTTACGGTGTCGTCGAACGCGCCCCTGGCGGCGCTCCCATTCCGAAGGACTTTCCCGGCCGCCGCGTCGCCACCACCGCCTCCCACTTCGTACGCGCCTATGCCGTTCGCGTCCTCCCCGGCGCCACCGTCGTCCCGTTCGAAAACTGGAGCGCCGTGCTCCGCGGTGTCTGCAACGGCACCACCGATATTGCTTTCGCCGAACTCCGCGAAGCCAACTCCGCCCTTATGGCGAATGTCCCAGAGTGCCGCGAACAGCCCCTTCGCCTTCTCCCCCTCCGCCAGGCCGTCCTCGTCGCCGGAATCGGCGCCTCCGAACGCGCCCGTCCCATTGCCGATCTCCTCCGCGAACAAATCAGCTCCATGGCCGACGAAGGTCTCCTCACCGAAATGCACTCCCGCTGGTTCCTGGCTACCCTCAATGAGGTCAGCGCCGTCGAGCGCCTCTTCGCCATCCGCGGCCGTCAGAAACTGCTGACGATCATCTCGGCGGTTCTGCTCCTGCTCCTCCTCATTGCCGCCGCCATCTCCTGGCACATGCGCCGCCTCCGCCTCACCGCCGACCGCGCCAGCGCCGCCAAATCCATGTTCCTGGCCACCATGAGCCACGAAATCCGCACCCCCATGAACGGCGTCCTCGGCATGGCCAGCCTCCTCCGCGATACTCCCCTCAGCCGCGAGCAGTCCGAAATGCTCGATACCATCACCCAAAGCAGCCAATCGCTCCTCGCCATCATCAACGACATCCTCGACCTCTCCAAACTCGATCACCTCCACCTCCGCCTCACACCCACTGATTTTGTCCCCGCCGAAGTCCTCCACGGCGTCGCCGCCCTCATCCTCCCCGCCGCTCGCGCAAAATCCATCGCCCTCTCCGTTGCTGTCTCCCCTTCCGTCCCGCCCCTCAGCCGCGGCGACTCTCTCCGTCTCCGCCAAGTCCTGCTCAACCTTGTCGCCAACGCCGTCAAGTTCACCCCCACCGGTTCCGTATCCCTGTCCCTCGAACTGGCCCCCGGCCCCTCTCTCCTCTTCAGCGTCACCGACACGGGCATCGGCATCCCCGCCGCCCTCCAATCCAATCTCTTCACGCCCTTCACCCAGGTCGACTCCGGTCCCACCCGGCCCTTTGAAGGCACCGGACTCGGCCTCGCCATTAGCAAGCGCCTTGTGGACCTGATGGGCGGCGAAATCGGCATGGAGTCCAAACAAGGGCAGGGAAGCCGTTTCTGGTTCCAGATTCCTTTTGTCCCGCCCCAGTCGACCGCAATTGCCTTGTCCAACGCCATCCCAGCCCCGGCTCCGGCACCCCCTGCCGCTCTCCGTGTTCTGTTGGCGGAAGATAACCCTGTCAATCTTCTGGTCGCCACGCGCCTGCTCCAAAAGCTGGGTCACACCGTCACACCCGCCCTCAACGGCGCCGAAGCGGTAAAGACGTTCAAGCAAGCCAAGTGGGATCTCATCCTGATGGATTGCCAGATGCCGGATATAGACGGCTACGCCGCCACGCGAGAAATCCGCAACCTGGAGCGCACCTCCGCCGACCGCCGCACCCGCATCGTCGCCCTCACCGCCCAGGCGTTAGCGGAGGACCGCAACAAGTGCCTGGAGGCCGGCATGGACGACTACCTCACCAAGCCCATCGACATCACCCAACTCGAGCGCATCCTCACCCAATCCGTCACACAAAAGCAATAAACCCGGTCGCGGTAGGGACGAATCTCACGACCCGCCCCCCGCACAGATCCGTACGAGCGGCACTACCGCATACGGCTCCTACCGCAAATAAGTAGCGTCAAAACGAGTCGCGGGATACGG
>JBIKOG010000364.1:0-5800 GCA_044358225.1 Bryobacteraceae bacterium
CCCACAGCCTCGACGACGATCCCTTCGTCGCACTACACACAATCAACGAAAGGAGCCCCAGTCACCATCTCATTCCTTTAGGCTCATCCTTCGATGAGAAAATGCTGTTGCGGAATATCAACTTTTTAACAGCGCCAATGCCTTCTTCATCGACTCGGCCACCGTCGCCAGAATCTCCTCTTTCGGCTTGGCCCGCAGCGCCGCGTTGAACGGCTCACACCGAATCGGCGCGTCACACCCGATCCCCGCCAGCGCGTTCAAAAACGCCCCCGTATCAATCACGCCCGTCGCCATCGGGATCTCCCGCTTGCTGTCGATTTGCTGGTCCACCGCCACCCCAGCCGGCGCGTCGTTCAAATCAATGCAAACTACATCGCTGTTCTTCAACGTCGCCAAATCCGCCGCCGTCTCCCCAGCCGTATACCAGTGCCAGGTGTCCAACACAAACCCCACGTTCCCCGCGCCAATCTCCGCCAGCAGCTCCTTCATCTCCGCCATCGAATGCACGAACGGAAACCGCTTTGCCGACCACAGCGTCTTCGGCCCCACATACTCCAGCCCCATCCGGACGCCGTGGTCCCCCAGCACCTTCGCCACTTCCTTCAACCGCCGCGCGTGCTGCTTCATATTGGCGCCATACGGCAACGTATCGTGCTGCGGCGAGATCCACGTCCCCACTCGCGTCGCACCGGCCTTCTGCAACGCCGCCGCAATCGATGGCAGCACCGCCAGGTCCTTCCGGAACGTCTCTTCGTCCTTCCGGAAATCCACGCCCATCCCGCCTTGGCCCCACTGCAACCGGAACTCTTTCCGCCGCCCGTTGCACTCGTCCACCTGCGCCGCGCTCATCGCCGCCAGCTCTTCTCCAAACGGTTGCACAGCCTCATACCCATAGTGGTGGGCATACTGAATCGTCTCCATCTGGTTCGCCTTCACGCCAATCGATCCCGGCGTAAGGCACATCGTCATTTTGCGCGGCATGCCTGTTACTATACCGGAAACTCTCCGCCCGTTCTTTGAATCCATAGAACCGTGAGCCAAGTCATCACAGACGAAAAAACAGGCATTGGGTCCGGCCTCACCGGCCCGCGCATCCGCTGCCCTCTATGCGCGTGGGAACCCCCGTCGGACGAAGTCTGGGGCTGCCTCTGCGGTCACGAATGGCACACCTTTGACACGGGCGGCGTCTGCCCCGGCTGCGTGAAACAATGGCACTCCACCCAGTGCCACCAATGCAAGGGTTGGTCGGCCCATTCGGACTGGTACGAATACTAAATTCCACGCCCAGCCCCCCCCGGTACAGTAAACTGACGGGAATGGGGAACTGGGCCGATTCACTCGCACGCCACGGCGCAGGGCTCCTGTTCGCCATCTGCCTGGTCGAAGCCCTCGGCCTTCCCGTGCCCGCCGCCGTCGCCCTGCTCACCGCCGGCGCCCTCGTCGCCCTCGGCAAACTCACCCTCCTCACCGCCCTCCTCGCCGGCATCTCCGCCTTCCTCATCGGCGACGTGCTCTATTTCTTCCTCGGCCGCAATACCGGCTGGTGGCTCCTAGGCATCCTCTGCCGCGTCTCCACCAATCCGGACTCCTGCATCCTCACCTCCGCCGAAGCCTTCTATCGCCGCGGCCGCGCGGTCCTCCTGTTCGCCAAATTCGTTCCCGGGCTCAACACCATGGCCCCGCCACTCGCCGGCTCCATGCGCATGCCCTTCGCGCAGTTCCTCTTCCTCGATCTCGCCGGCATCATCCTCTACGTCGGCGTCTACGTCGGCGTCGGCTTCGCCTTCCGCGACCTCCTGGCCTCTCTCCTCGACACCATGGGCCGCGCCGGCACTATCATCGAATCCCTCCTCTTCCTCGCCTTCCTCGCCTGGGTCACCTACCGCCTCTGGCTCGCCTGGAAGTCCCGCGTCTACCGCGCCGTTCCCCGCGTCGAATCCGCCGACGTCGACGGCCCCGTCTTCGACGTCCGCTCCCACGGCTACTACGACGCCTCTTCCCAACGCATCCAAGGTTCCCAGCGACTCGAGCCCAACAGCCTGCCCGACGCCATCGCCACGCTCCCCGAAGCCGAAAAAATCTATCTCTACTGCACTTGAACGAACGACGCCACCAGCGCCCGTGTGGCGCACATACTCAGAGAAAAAGGTTTCGACGCCCGCGTCATCCGCGGCGGACTCAACGCATGGAAAAAGGCCGGCCTCCCGCTCGAAGACATCCCCGCCGCCGACATGGTGAAACTCCCCACCTTCGCCCGCCGGTGAAATATGATTGGTGGCATGAATCGCCGCCAATGGCTCACGTCCGCGCTCGGCGCCTCCGCCGCCTGGAGCGCCGACCTGCAGAAGCAAATCCGCATCACCGGCATCGAAACCGATCTCCTCAAGCTCCCCGCCAAAGAGCCAACCTACGACGCCATTCACAAGCTCGGCGTCGATAGCGGCCAGGTCGTCCTCCGCATCAAAACGGACGCCGGCATCACCGGTTGGGCCAGCACCAATTTCGGCATGATCCCCGGCGGTCCCCGCGTCGTTCAGACAATCCTCGAACACGAAGTCAAACCCATCATCACCGGCATGGACCCCGCCTTCCCGAAAAAAATCCGCGCGGAACTCTGGCGCCTGCTCGAGTATCACGGCGTCGGCGGCGTGGTCCACTTCGCCCTCTCCGCCACCGATATCGCCATCTGGGATATCCTCGGCAAAGCCGCCAATCAGCCCGTCTGGCGCATGCTCGGCGCGTTCCGCGACCGCATGCCCGTCTACTCCATGGCCGGCTGGTATGCCGATAATGACTCGGACTACAGCATCTTCAAGCGCAGTTGCGTCACCGCCATGGAGCACGGCTACAAGGCCGTCAAAATCAAAGTGGGCCGCTACGATCTCGACGACGACATCAAGCGCATCCGCCTCGCCCTCGACACCGTCGGCAAAGGCAAGCGCGTCATGGTCGACGCCAACCAGGTCTTCAACCGTAACGAAGCCCTCCGCCGCGGCCGCGTCTATCAGGACATGGGCTGCTTCTGGTACGAAGAGCCCCTCATGCCGCACGACATGGACGGCTACCGCGAACTCGCCGACAAGCTCGACATCCGCATCGCCACCGGCGAAAATCTCTACACCAAGTACCAGTTCGCCGACCTCATCAACAAGCGCGGCGCCGACGTCGTCCAGCCCGACAACCGCCGCGCCGGCGGCGTCACCGAGTGGATGGAGATCGCCGCCATGGCCGACGGCAACGGGCTTGAACTCGCCAGCCACGGCGGCGGCTCAGCCAACATGAATATGTTGGTCGCCATGCCCAATGCCATCTATATGGAAACCGGCGGCCCCCAGAAAATGGTCGATGGCGAAGTTCTCGCCCCCACCGCCCCCGGCATGAGCACCGAGGTTTCCGCCGACACGATTCGCAAATACAAGATCGGCTAGCTGCCGCAAAGCACCCCAACGATTGCGTTAAAATCGGGCCATGAGTACGATCCAAATCGTGCTGGACGAAGAACTGCTCGCCGAAGCGGACGCCCTCGTCGCGCGCGACGGTGGTGATCTCTCGGACCTCGTTCGCAAACTCCTCCGCGAGCAGTTGCATCGAGTCAAAATGGCAGAATTAGAAGAACAAGAGCGACTCGGCTACCAACGGATTCCCGACACCGTCGAAGATGAAGTCGACTGGGAGAAACTATTCGAGTGCGTCGAGGATTGATCCGCGGAGACGTTCATCTCTTCGCGTTTCCGTTCCCGGATAAAACGCACCCCGTTGTCATTCTGACCCGAGACTCCCTCGGGCCATACCTGACAAAAATGACCGTTGCGCCGGTCACTTCAAACATCCGCGGAATGCCATCGGAGTTCCTCTTGGACGAGTCCGACGGCATGAAAACTCTGTGCGCCGTCAACCTGTACGGCGTTATGACGGTCCCGAAAGAAAAATTGGGCAAGTGGATAACCACTCTGGACGCGCGGCAAATGGAATCCATCTGCCGCGCCCTCCGCTTCGCCCTCGAATGCGACTGCCCCTCCTAACTACTCCAACGCAAACGCCACATAAACCCCGCCGCTCGCCGCCCCACTCTTCCCTCCGCCCGCAGCAATCACCACATATTGCTTCCCGTTCACCGAATAAGTCGCCGGCGTAGCATTCCCCGAAAACGGCAACACAGTCTCCCAAAGTAACTTCCCCGTCTTCTTATCAAACGCCCGGAACTTCTTATCGAGGTTAGTCGCCCCAATAAATAGCAACCCGGACTTCGTCACCAGCGGTCCCCCATAATTCTCCGACCCCGTATCCTTCATCCCCTTCGCCGCCAACTCCGGATGCTCCCCAAACGGAATCTTCCACGCATAATTCCCCGTGTCCAAGGAAATCGCGTTCAGCGTCCCCCACGGCGGCGCAATTGCCGGATACCCATCCGGATCCAGAAACTTGTTATACCCGTCCGTCGTATACGCCTGGTCATAAACTGATGACGACGGCGCCACCACCACTTCCTTCTCCTCCCCCGTCAACAAATACGCCTTCAACGCATCAATCGACGCATCCCCCAAATGCCCAAACCCCGGCATCCGCCCCACCCCAGCCCGCAAAATCTTGTCCAAGGAAGCCGCATCTGTCTTCGCTCCCAGCCCCTTCAACGACGGAAACTCCGGCGGGCTCCCTCCCAAATCGTCCCGATGGCAACCCGCGCAACTCCGGATATAAATCCGCCGCCCGTTGGTCGCCGCCGTCGCCTTCGCCCGCGGCACCAACCGCAGAATCCACGCCATCTCGTTCGAATTCACATAAAACAACCCCGTCTCCGGGTCAAACGCCTGCCCGCCCCACTCCGCGGCCCCGTCATAACCAGGAAATACAATCGTCCCTTCCACCGACGGCGGCTCCCACTGCCCATTACTCCGAACCGTCTTCAATCGTTCCCGCGCAATTCGGTTCGCCTCCGGCGTCCGCGTCGTCAACATGTCCTCCGTCAACCGCTGCCGCGCAAACGGTTCCGGCTTGGTCGGCAGTACCTGCGTCGCCGCCATCTTCTCCTCCGCCACCGGCGAAGGCGGCACAGCCTTCTCCTCCAGCGGGAACAAACTCTCCCCCGTCACCCGGTTAAACACATACACGTGACCGGACTTAGTCGCCTGCGCCACGGCGTCAATGAACTTACCCCCGCGCCGCACAGTCACTAGCACCGGATTCGTCGGAAAGTCTCGATCCCAAACGTCGTGCTTCACTGCCTGGAAGTGCCAAATCCGCTTGCCCGTCTTCGCGTCCAGACACAGCAATGTGTTCGCAAACAGATTGTTCCCCGGCCGGTTCGCCCCAAAGAAATCAAACGCCGCCGACCCCGTCGGCACATAAACTAATCCCCGCTTCACATCCAACGCCATCCCAGCCCAGTTATTCGCCGCGCCAAAATTCTTCCACCCATCCTTAGGCCACGTATCATGCCCAAACTCTCCCGGATGCGGAATCGTGTGGAACGTCCACCGCAGCTTCCCAGTCCGCGCGTCATAGGCCCGGATGTCTCCCGGCGCCGCCGGCAACCCTTCGCTGCAAATGGAGCCAATAATCAGCAGGTCCCCATACACCACCCCCGGCGTCGTCAGCCCAACGGTCAGCCCTTCCTTCGGCCGCCCCAAATCGTCCCGCAGATCAATCCACCCCTGCCCCCCAAACGCCCCGTCCGGCCGCCCCGTCTTCAAATCCAGCGAATACAACTTATACTGCGCCGCCACATACAACCGCGACTGCTTCCCATCCGTCCAATGCATCAGCCCGCGGTTGCGCTGCTTATTCCGCACCGGTGCGCCCT
>JBIKOG010000304.1:0-7922 GCA_044358225.1 Bryobacteraceae bacterium
CCAAAGCTCTTTCCCCGTCGCCCCGTCAATCGCCATCACCCGCAGCTTGGGCGACGTGGCGTAAATCACCCCATTCAGCACCAGCGGATTGCACTGAATCTCTGACCCCTCAAAGGCATCGCCTGTGTCCAACGTCCAAGCCACCTTCAACTTCGAAACATTGGCCGGCGTAATCTGCCCGATCGTCGAATAATGCAGATTCTCCGGCCCGCCGTGATAGGCGCCCCACCCCGAATACTGCCCGGCGGGAACCGGCTTACGCGCCTGTCCGAACGCCAACCCAACGAAGGCCAAAACCAGAATGAGAAATTGCATGCCCTCTATTCATATCGCAACGCCTCCACCGGGTCCAACCGCGCCGCCTTCACCGCCGGCCACGTGCCAAAGAAAATTCCAATCGCCACAGACACCCCAAACCCCGCCGCCAGCGCCATCGGCGGCACCGCGCTGGGCAACGACGGAACCAATTTGCCCACAATCAGCGTCACCGCGACGGCAATCAGAATCCCCAAAATCCCGCCCGCGCCCGTCAGCGCTACGGCCTCGGAAAGGAACTGGAAGATGATGTCACCCTTCCGCGCGCCAAGCGCCTTCCGGATCCCAATCTCCTTCGTCCGCTCCGTCACGCTCACCAGCATGATGTTCATCACGCCAATCCCGCCAACCAGCAAGCCCAGCCCGCTCAGCGCAATCGAAATCAGTACAATCAACTGTGAAATCGAATCAAACCGCGCAATAATCTGATCCGCCGTCGTCAGCGAGAAATCGTCCGGTGCCGCCGTCGGCGTCTTCCGGAACCGCCGCAAAATCTGCCGCGTCTCCTCTTCCGCATCCGCCCGCCGGTTCTCCCGCGCCTTCGCGATCACAATAAATCGGTCGATCCCGGGATACCGCAACCGCGCCACCGTCAGCGGCACCGTCACCTGCCGGTCAATCGGATTCTCCCCGAAAAACCCGCCCTTGGCCTCTTCCGTCACGCCAATGATCGTGTACTCCGCCCCGGCCACAATCACCTGTTGCCCCACCGCGCCGCCATTCGGAAACAGCGCCTCGGCCAGTTTCGGCCCAATCACGCACACCCGCGCCCCACGCCGGTCTTCCTCTTCCGTAAACGGCCGCCCCGACAGAAAATTCCGCGGCTGCGTCACAAACCCGCTCGCCGACATCCCCACCATGTTCACCTGGTCGCTCTCAAAACCCGGCACCTTCGCCGTGATCGGATTCCGCCCAATGAACCCCGGCAGATACATCGTCACGCTAACTTCCTCAACCGTTGGTACCAGCCGCCGGATCAACTCCGCCGTCTCCGGTCCCACGTTCTTCCGCCGCAATTCCCCCGTCTGCGGCTGCTGGTTCGGATCCCCCGAATACCGGGAAATAAACAGGTTGTCCGGCCCAAACTCGCTGAAAAACGTCGTCACGCCCTGCCGCAATCCCGTCAACAGTGACGACACCGTCACCACCGTCGTGATCCCGATCACAATGCCCAAAATCGTCAACAAGCTCCGGAACCGGTGCGCCCACACCGAATCCATCGCCACCGTCAACAGCTCGCCAACCGATATCCGTCCCGTTACGTTCTTCATAATTTACTCCGACCGCAACGCCTCAATCGGGTCCAGCCGCGCCGCCCGTCTCGCCGGATACCAGCCCGACGCCACTCCCACCGCCGTCGATACAAACACCGACAGGAATACGTAGAATGGCGTCACCTCCAAATCCACTTCAAACGCAAGGGACAACGCCTTCGCCATCCCATAACCCAACGCCAATCCCATCAGCCCCCCCAGCACCGACAGAAACACCGCCTCAATCAAAAACTGCAACAAAATATCGGCCTGCCGCGCTCCCAGTGACTTACGAATCCCAATCTCCCGCGTCCGCTCCGTCACACTCACCAGCATGATATTCATAATCACAATCCCGCCAACAACCAGCGAAATCATCGTCACCGGAACAATCACCGCCCCGATCAATCCCAGAATCTGATCAATAAACGCCCGAATCGAATCCGGCGTCAAAAAGTCGAAATTGTCCACCGCCCCCGGCCGCGTCTTGAACCGCGTCCGCAACGCCGCCCGCACCACGTCCAACCCCTGGTCTAAGGACAACCCGCTCTCCGGCCGCGGCCGCGCAAACAGTGAAATAGACCGCGACGGCCCAATAATCCGCGTAAACACCGAATCCGGAATATATACCGACCCGTCCTGCGACCGCCCACCCGCGTTCCCCAACTTCTCCTGCAACCCGATCACCAGGAACGAATACCCACGCAACGTAATTGACTTGCCGATCGGGCTCGCCCCCTCAAAAAACTTCTGCGCAATATCGACGCCTATAATGCACACATACTGCCGGTTCTGTTCTTCCTGTTCGGTAAAGAACCGCCCCTCGGTCGTGATCACTTCCCGGATTTCCGGCAGCACCGCCGCCGTCCCGATAATTGACGCGTTCTCGAACGTGTTCTCTTTATACTTCACGTCGTCGATGCGGTTCCGGTACGGGCTGTACAACATCTGGTCCCCCGTCGTCGCCCGCAAATACGCCAGATCCTCCGGCCGGATCTCTTTATTCACACGCAACTTCTCCGCCCGCTCCTTCCGCGTCATCTTGCCCACATTGGCAATCTGCGCAATCAGAAACGACTCGCTCCCAAACGCCTTCGACGTCGTCTGGTTCGCATAGTTCCCCAACCCCTCGATCGCCGCCCCCACCAGCACCACGCTCGAAACCCCAATAATAACGCCCAACAGCGTCAAGAAACTCCGCAGCTTGTGCGCCATGATCGAACTCAGCGCCAACTCGAATGCGGTCGAAAGTTTATACCAGAATGCGTTCATGAATAAATTGGCCCAACTCGCCCACAGCCCTCTTTAGATGTCATCACGTGACAAACGGCTGTAGAAATGTTTCCGTTCCCTGGAACCAGATATTTACAAGTCTACCATGCCACTTGCAATCACAAAGTACTTTACTTCCCGTTCCAAATCCGGCATCCTGTCCTCGTGATCCTTCGCATCCTCTCCCTCATCGCCATCTTCATCGCCACCTCCATCGCCTGGCTCATCCTCGGCTCCACCATCAACTCCCGCACCCACTCCTCCGCCGATCGCCTCGGCACCCGCATTCAGTCCGTCTGGGGCACACCCCAAATCCAAGTCGCCCCCTCCTGCCTCCTCGAAACCTCCGAAGACGTCACCGAAGAGATCCAGGAAAAAGGCGCCACCCGCAAAGTCACCAAAAAGGTCACCGTCCAAACGCCCATCCCCACCGCCCAGTCCCGTGTCGACGTCGCCCTCAACCTCGAACACCGCCAAAAGGGCCTCCTCTGGTACTCCACCTACACCGTCGCCTTCCAGGGCGATTACGCCTTCCGCAACCCCGACGCCACGGCCCGCACCTTCCTCCTCCTCGTCCCGCTCCCCGCCGAACAGGCTATCTACGACGGCCTCGCCGTCACCCTCAACGGCCAGCCCCAGCCCCTGAATATGAACGGCAACAGCATAGTCCTCACCGCCCACGCCAATCCAGCCGAGCTCCTAAAACTCAATGTTCACTATAAGTCCCAGGGCCTCGAATCCTGGCGCTACAGCTTCGGCGACAAGGTCAAGGAAGTGCGCGACTTCGCCATGAAAATGTCGACCAACTTCCACGACATCGATTTCCCCGACAACACCCTCGCCCCCGGCGCCAAGCGCGAAACGCCCGCAGGCTGGGAACTCACCTGGACCTACCAAAGCCTCCTCTCCGGCTATCAAATCGCCATGTCCATGCCCCAGAAGCTCCAACCCGGACCGCTCGCCGCCGAGATCAGCTACTTCGCCCCCGTGTCCCTATTCTTCTTTTTCTTCTTCATCTTCCTGATAACAACCCTCCGTAACATCGACATGCACCCCATGAATTACTTTTTCCTCGCCGCCGCCTTCTTCGCCTTCCACTTACTCAACGCCTACTTAGTCGATCACATCAATATCAACGCCGCCTTCCTCGTATCGTCAGCCGTCTCCATCGCCCTCGTCACCACCTATCTGCGCCTGGTCACCGGCAGCCGGTTCGCCTTCCGGGAAGCCGCCCTCGGCCAGTTCGTCTATCTCGTCCTCTTCTCCTACGCCTTCTTTTTCCGAGGCTTCACAGGCCTGGCCATCACCGTCGGCGCCATCGCCACGCTCTTCATCGCCATGCAGGCCACCGGCCGCATCCGCTGGTCCGAACGCTTCACCAAGGAAACTGTGGCCCGTCCCGCGTTGTAACTGCGCTACCCTTTCCAGAACCATGCGATTCTGGACTCTCCTATTCCTGGCGACCGCGCTCGGGGCAGCCGATCTTCGCGTCATCTACACCGGCGATCTGATCGGCTACGCCCGCGCCTGCGCCGAGGAACAGTTCGTTCCTGGCAAAGTCGTCAACGGCGTCCAGCACTACGACCGCAAGTGCATCCAAAGCGAATCCAGCTTCGGCCAAGCCCTCCAAACCCTTTTCAAGCAAGCCCGAACCGATTCTACCCACTCCCTCCTCCTAGGCACCGGCGATCACTTCTCCCTCGACTACCGCGCCCGCAGCGTCGTCGTCCAAACCGCCGCCGGCCCGCGCGCCATCGGCAAGGATGAACTGCTCTATCACGAACCCCACGGCTGGATCATCCTCAGCGATGCCGACCCCAAGAAATTCGCGAACATCGTCGAGTCCCAATCCACCGCCAACACCGTCATCGAAGGCGACGCCGTCGCCCAGTTCCTCCTCGACGCGGGCTACGACGCCCTCGTCCCCGGCAAACACGATTTCTACTTCGGCGCCGAACGCCTTCGCCAAATCTCCCGCTTCCTCGCCCGCCAGCCGAAACCCACCCAAATGCTCGGGACCAACCTCGTCATCACCGGCAAACTCCTCGATCCTCCCAACCGCGTCCCCGATCGCTTCCGCAAAAAGAACTACACATCCCCCGGCGCCGCCGTCACCTTCACCCTCCCCACCACCGTCCTCCCCTGGGTCCGCCAGTTCGGCGTTACCGGCAATCCGCAAAGGGTCGTACTCTGTCCCGTCACCGCCAACGGCCGCGACGAAGCCTGCCCCGCCAACGGCGAAATCATCCAGCTGGAAACGAAAGCGGCCAACCTCTACGCCCTGCCGAAATCCCAAAAGCCGCTCAAGGAAATCACCGCCTACCACCTCTGCGCCAAGCTCGAAAAGACCCAGGTCTGCACACTCTTCGAGGTCGCCCAGCCCTTCTTCCAGTACGGCCAGTTCAACTCCCAAGACGCCTTCCCCGCGCCCTATTTCCACGACCCCAAACGCAACGCCGTCGTCATGGGCATCGTCCTCCCAGGCCTCGAAAAGCAGGTCGGCCTGCTCAACACCGTCTGGCTCGATCCCAAGCATCGCCACGAAATCCGCGCCACCACCATCGATGCCATTCAGTCCCTCGAACAGCTCCTGGACTACTGCGAAGCCGCCGGCCACTGCACCCCGGAAACCCAGATGATCCTCCTCGCCCAGATGCCCGCCGAAGCCGCCTCCTCCGTCCAGCGCCGCACCAAAAACCGCTTCGATCTCGTCATCGCCGAGTCCAACCCCTTCACCTTCACCCCCTTTCCCAGCGTCCAATATCCAGCCAGCTATCCGCCTCTGGTCGTCTCCCCCAAGCCCATCTTTGACGACAACGCCAAAGGCACCATCTCCGTCCACGCCCAGTCGGTCCGCCTGGACGGCAAGCGCCGGCCCTTCGCCACGCGTACCTTCGTCGGGCCCTCCCACGCGCTCTACGTCCAGCCAGGCGCGCCCATCTCGAAAGCCCTGAAAACGGCCCTCCAACGTCTCGACCGCCACCCCGGCGACACCGACTCGGTCAACTTCCGCCAACTCGTCCTCGAAACCATGCGCGTCACCGCCAACGCCTCCGTCGCCCTCCTCCAGCGTCGCGATCTCTTCAAGGCCGACGAGCTCTTGCAGCAAGTCGTCGCCGGCCCCGCCACCGACGACGACAAACTCCGCGCCGCCGTCGAAAGCATTCTCTGGAAAGGCGACTTCCTCACCCCTAGCCTCGTCAAAGGCTCGTCCCTGAAACGCGCCCTCGACCGCTCTTTTGAATTCGACGAAGCCGATCGCGACGTCTACTACTACGAAGCCGAAAGCAAGCGCGGCCTTCTTTCACTTGGCATCTTCCGCGATCCCGATTCCCTCCGCTACATCGTCAACGGCGCCCCCATCGAGGACGACAAACCCTACCTCGTCGCCATGACCGACTACCTGGCCTTCGGCCATACCGGCTATCCCGAACTCGCCCAGGAGCTCACCGGCGGCCCCGAACGCGCCGCCAACATCAAGGTCCAATCGCGCCTCTCCGAGTTGGTCCTCAATCGCCTCCGCGATCCCGAAGCTGCCAAACTTGCCCGCGGCAAAGCCATCGATTTCAGCACCTATCTCGACTACCTCGAATGGCCCGGCTTCCCCGTCGAACCGGAAGCCACCCTCGCCATGCAGTTCAGCGAGTACTTCCGCACCGCCGCCACCGGCACCCCGAGCTTCCCCAGCCTCAACAAAGGCGCCACCACCAACCAGGAAACCCTCACCCAAACCCGTCCCCGCTGGCGGCTCGTCCTCGAACGCAGCGACATCTCCTGGTCCGATTACTGGCACAACCAATCCAGCCAGTCCGCCCTCCTCACCGCCTTCGAAGGCATCACCGAAAGCCGCGTCAACACGCCGGAAAATCATCAACTGAATACCTCCTGGGCCGCCGAACTCCGGCGCGAAAAAATCAGCTCCACGGACTTCCTCCGCTCCGAAGGCCGCCTGCAAAATCTCCGCATCGCCAGCACCGATTCCCGCCTCGTCCACACCTACCCGCAAAACGAAATCTCCGTCGAAGCCGGCTGGCGCCACGCCGTCCGCCGCTCCATCTTCCAGCGTCCCTGGTGGGGCGTGCAGCTCTCCGGCATCGTGAATACTCAGCTCCAAAACCCGCTCTTCGCCGCAAGAGTGGCCTACCGCCCCCAAGGCGATTGCCCCAATGGCGACTGCCGCGCCACTCTCTCCTACGACGCCAGCCTCGGCCGCACCACGCGCACTCTGGCCAAGCTCGGCGTACGTCGTGAAACCCGCGATAGCTGGGCCGAATGGGGCCTCTTCACGGGCGTCGTCCGCCGCCCCGCCAGCTACCAGATCGAAGATCTGGCCCCCTGCCAACTCCAATTCGAAAACCTCGCCAGCTGCCTCGCGAATGCCACCCGCATCCTGCCCAACGTCCCCACCCGCGAAGATCTGAAACAGCAAACCACCATGGGCGGCGGCATGGAATCGGGCATGTTCATGAACTTCCAATGGCGCATCCCGCTCATGCCCTCCAACGCCGCCCAACTGGTCGTCGAAAACCGCGGCCGCTGGTACTTCAAACACGGCAAGGACATCCCGCTCGACACCCGCCTGTCGAACCTGTTCACTGCCGGCCTTTCCATCCCCATCGCCGGCCGCCTTGCCCTGAAGCCCACCTGGACCCTGTTCCACTACATGAACAAAGACGGGCTGATCTTCGCCCGCCTGCCCGCCGTCGGGCTAATTCGCCGCCCCGGCGTCCTGCTCATGGGCAACGGTTTCGACGTCAAAGCCGAGTACCGTTTCGATTGGACCGAAGGCCAATCCTGGCTGAAGATCCTCAAATACGGAAGGTAACCCCCCGGGGACATTCCGGGCAAACCCCCGACGCCGTTCAGCCCGTAACCCCAAACGCGAAGCCACCCGCAGAAGGATCGAAGAATTGCGACCCCCAACCACCCCGGGGACATTCCGGGCAAACCCCCGACGCAGTTCGGCCAATAACCCAAACACCAGGAGTGTCCCCCAAACGCAACACCACCCGCAGAAGGCACGAAGAATCGCGACCCCCAACCACCCCGGGGACATTCCGGGCAAACCCCCGACGCAGTTCG
>JBIKOG010000209.1:0-13697 GCA_044358225.1 Bryobacteraceae bacterium
CAGCGAGCACAGGCAGCGCCGCCAGCAGGGCCATCGTTACGAACATAGAACGTCGTTTCATGTGGTGTATGAAACCTCCTATACCCTTCAACGCGCCCCACCCCGCCCGCGTTGGTAAACCATCCCAAACACCCCCCAATAGGTGCCCCTCACTGTTATCCCCCGTAATTCCGAACGAAGTCGCCCAACTGCCAATGAAACCAACCACTTACCCGGATTTCCCCGATCGCAAAAAAGGGGGGCACCCGCCGCACCCCCCCTAAAATCCACCCCGCCGTAAAGACCCTTTTACACCCCGTTCGGAACGAACTGATACCCCTCGCCTCGCGCCGTGACAACATACTTCGGCGCATGCGGCGCATCCTCCAACTTCTGTCGCAAAGTGGCAACATGCACATCCACCGTCCGCGTGTTCGTCGACTGATACCCCCACACCTCCGACAACAAC
The DNA here is from genome assembly GCA_044358225.1 of Bryobacteraceae bacterium. Classification (GTDB taxonomy): domain Bacteria; phylum Acidobacteriota; class Terriglobia; order Bryobacterales; family Bryobacteraceae. The sequence goes on from JBIKOG010000209.1 coordinate 449, forward strand.
TCCTCCCGCGAAACCACCACCCCGCGCCGCGCAATCAGATACCGCAACAACACCAACTCCTTCGTCGTCAACTCCACCGCCCGCCCCCCTTTCGTCGCCCGCCCCCGGTAGAAATCCACGAACACATCCCCATACCGGTACTCCACCAAAATCGTCGACGCCAACGACTGCGTCCGCCGCAACAACGCCTGGATCCGCGCCAACAACTCCGGCACATGGAACGGCTTGGTCACATAATCATCGGCGCCCATCCGCAACCCCCGCACCTTGTCCTCCGGCGTCGTCCGCGCCGTCAGCATCAGAATCGGCATCTGCATCCCCTGCCGCCGCAGCTCGTCGCACACCGTAAACCCGTCTTTGTCCGGCAGCCCCACGTCCAATAGCGCCAGGTCAAACGCCTCCGCCATCGCCGCCTGCATGCCCATACTTCCGCTGGAAGCATGGGCCGTGTCATATCCCTCCGCGCTCAGCGCGTCCTCTAAAACCAGCGCCACATTCGGGTCGTCTTCAACAATCAAAATTCGAGAGTGCATGGTGTCCTCAAGCCCTCAGACGCGCCTCCCGCACCCCCCAGCGTTAAGCCCGTGGCAAACCTCTGTTAAGAACGTTAAGGTATGCCCGCGCCCCCTATCCAAAGGCCCGATTCGCGCGTAGCCTCAGAATATGAAGAGCAACGGACAACGCTGGTTTTCGATCTCCATCTGGTTCGGCATCGCCCTCGGTATCCTGGTCCTCGGCAACTCCGCGGCCAACTACTACTGGGTCTCCCAGAAGATCGTCGTCGAACAGGTTCGCAAGGATCTCAGCGCCCAAGCCGCCAGCGTCGAAAAGCTCGTCCAGGCCGCCGGCCCCGATGCCGAAATGCTCGAACAGGTCCGCGTCGCCAGCCACGGCCGCATCGCCTGGATCCAGCTCCGCGACAGCCGCGACGCCTCCCTCGCCGCCGCCGGCCTCGACGCCGAACCCAGCTTCTCCGCCGGCCTCATCCGCGCCCGCATGCGCTCCCGCCAGCCCATCTTCGAAACCCGCTCCACCACCGCCGGCCGCGTCGTCGTCGAAGCCTTCCCCATCCGCCTGTCCAACCGCGCCCACCGCCCCACCGTCCAACTGGCCGCCTACGAACCCGCCGCCGCCGCCCGCCCCGCCATGGCCATCGTCGAAATCGCCGCCTACATGAACGGCGCCGGCAACCTCTGGCCCCTCCAGCGCAACCTCCTCATCAACTCCTCCGCCGCCCTCGCCCTCCTCGGCTCCCTGGTCATGATGCGCATCCGCTTCAAGGCCTACCTCGCCGGGCAGTACCTCGCCACCCAGCTCGAACACGCTCGCCGCGTCCAGCAGGCCCTCCTCCCCTCCGCCCGCCAGTCCAACGACGCCTTTGAAACCGCCGGCACCTGCGCCCCAGCCTCAGAATTGAACGGCGATTTCTACGACGTCTTCACCGTCCGCGGCACTGGCACGGCAGTCGCCGTCGGCGACGTCGCCGGCAAGGGCGTCCCCGCCGCTATGCTCGCGAGCGTCATGCAGGGCGCCATCCGCTCCTCCAACTGGGCCGGCACCGGCCGCCGCCACGTCGAATGCACCCGGCAGCTGAACCAGCTCCTCTGCGAACGCGCCAGCGGCGAACGCTACGCCAGCATGTTCTGGGGCTACTTCCTCCCCGAATCAAACGTGTTCCGCTACGTCAACGCCGGCCATCTCCCGCCACTCCTCTTCTCCGGCCAAGCCATGTACCGTCTCACCTCCGGCGGCCCCGTCCTCGGCCTCCTCCCCGGCGCCCGCTTCGACCAAGGCGAACGCATCTTCGCCCCCGGCGACCTCATGGTCCTCTACTCCGATGGCATCCTAGAAGCCGCCAACGAAGCCGACGAACAGTTCGGCGAAGACCGCGTCGCCGAAGTCGTCCGCGCCCACCGCGACCAGCCCGCCGAAGAGATCCGCAACCAGATCCTCTCCGCCGTCGCCCGTTTCACCGGCAACGCCGCCGCCGCCGATGACCAGACCCTCCTCGTCATTCGCAAGTCCGCGGCCTAGTGCGATACGCTGACGGGACGATGCTCTCCCGCCGCGCGTTTCTCGCCGCCACTGGGGCCGCCCTCGCCGCCCCCGCTCGCAAGCCCAACCTGATCGTCATTCTCGCCGACGACCTCGGCTTCTCCGACATCGGCGCCTTCGGCGGCGAGACCGAAACCACCCACCTCGACACGCTCGCCAAAAACGGCCTCCGCTTCACCCAGATGTACTCGGCCGCCCGCTGCATGCCCTCGCGCGGCATCTTGATGACCGGCTACTACGCCCAGCAGTCCGGCCTCGAACAGAAGGGCGGCGTGGTCCCGCCCAAGTGGGTTCGTTTCACCCCCCAATACCTCTCCGACGCCGGCTACCGCTGCTACCATTCCGGCAAGTGGCACGTCCCCACCCCGCCCGTCGCTGGCGCCGGTTTCCACCAGTCGTACTTCCTCGGCGATCAGGACCGCTTCTTCTCCCCCACCCGCCATTCGCTCAACGACAAGCTCCTCCCCCCCGTAAAACGAACCGACGGTTTCTACGCCACCAAAGCCATCGCCGACAACGCACTGAACTGGCTGAAATCCCACCACCAGGACCACCAGAAGGACCCCTTCTTCCTGTACCTGGCCTTCACCGCGCCCCACTTCCCGCTCCACGCACTGCAGGCCGATATCGACCGCTTCAAAGGCAAGTACGACATGGGCTGGGACGTCCTCCGCCAAGCCCGATCGGAGCGCGCCCTCCAGCGCGGCGTCGTCAACTGCAAGCCCGCCCCGCTGGAGCCCGAAGTCTGGCCCCCCTGGAACACCAAGGAAGACGAGCTGACCAAACAGATCGGCCCCGGCGAAGTCTCCCGCGCTGTCGCCTGGAAGACCCTCACCCCCGAACAGAAGGAGTTCCAGTCGCTCAAGATGGCGATCCACGCGGCCATGATCTACCGTATGGACCAGGAGATCGGCCGCGTCCTCGACCAGCTCAAAACCATGGGCGCCTACGACGACACGGTCATCCTGTTCCTCTCCGACAACGGCGCCAGCGCCGAGCAGTTGATCCGTGCCGACGGCCACGTCACCGGCTCCACGCCCGGCTCAGCAGACTCGCACCTGGGCCTCGGCCCCGGATGGTCCAGCGCCGCCAACGCCCCCTTCCGGCTCCACAAATCCTGGGTCCACGAAGGCGGCATCTCGTCCCCCTGCATCGTCCACTGGCCCCGCGGGATCACCGACAAAGGCAAGCTCCGCCACACGCCCGCCCACCTCATCGACGTCCTCCCGACGCTCGTCGATCTCGCCGGCGGCAAGCAGCCCCCAACGCCCGGCAAGAGCCTCGTCCCAGCCTTCGCCAAGGACCGCCCCATCGAGCGCGAGGCTCTCTTCTTCCACCACCTGGACAACCGCGCCATCCGCGTTGGTGACTGGAAGCTGGTCTCCAACAGCAAGGGCCCCTGGGAGCTCTACAACCTCAAAACGGACCGAGGCGAAACCACCAACCTGGCGACCCGCGAACCAGCCCGCGCCAAGGCCCTCGAAGAGCACTGGCACCGGCTCGACAAGCAGTTCGAGGCAAAACGAACCAGCTAACGCTACCCCCCACGCAGCAAACTACCCATGGGGACACCCGCGGCCCGAAGGGCGGGTGTCCCCAGACGCCGAACAAGCCCGCACCCCCGCCCACAAACTCACCTACCCCGCCACCCGCACCCCCCGCCGCACCTCCTCCTTCTTCGTCTCCGGGTCGTACAGCCGCACCGTATACGAGCCTGGCCCGGGCACCGTCGGCGTGAACGGCCCCGGCGGTAAGTGGAAGGTGTAGACCAGCTCGCCGCCCGCTTCGTTCACCACCTCGATCACCCGCCCGCCCTCAACCACCGGTAACCGGAACGCCGTCCGCGGCAGCCCGTTATCGGTCTGCCGGATGGTGATCGGCCAGCCCGGATAGGGCTTCGCGCCAGCCTTAACGACGTCCTCCCAATAGGGCCAGTTGGTCAGCGTGATGGCGCGCGTGGCGCGGTCGATCTCGATGCACCCGAACCCCGGCGCGCGGTTGTACAGCTCGGCCGGCTCGTGGCCGAACTTCGTGGGATTCGCGACCGCGTGCACGGTCACCATGTTGCCGAAGCCATCGGTGTACTCGCCCGTGTTCTGCGGGCTGTGCGGCAGCGGGTTCTTGCCCGGCGCGGCCGGGTACCAGCGGCGCGGGAAGATGTTGGAGATCGAGGGCGTGCAGATGCTGAACGGCCCGTCGTTCCAGGTGTCGAGGCCATACTGGATGGTGCTGGCCAAGTGCTGGTCGCCGCCAATGTGGAAAGCCAGCGCCTTGCGGAGCGAGCGCAGCGCGCGCAGCCGGGGCTTCTGCGGCCAGCCGTTCGAGTCGTGATCCGCCGTCCGCATCTCGCCCGCCGGGTAGGCGCCCAAGGGCTGCACGGGCAGGGAACTGGTCACCGAGTCGGTATTGGCCGGCGGCGGCAGCGTGGCGATGTTGGCGAAGATGGTGGCCGACACGCAGACCTTGATGAAGGCCCGCCCGCTCCAGTCCCGCGCCCACTCTTCCAGGAACCTCTCCTGCCGTTCCCCGAGCATCTGCGGGCCGTCAATGTTGCCATCGGTGGCGGCGTTGAAGTCCGGGTTCTGGATCCAGCCGTTGACGATCCGCGCTTTCGGCATCCACTCCTTCGGGGCCGACTTCCACTTCCGGTCCTCCAGCAGGGCGAAGCTCATGCCGCCCCACTGCAGGTGGCAGTAGTGGACCGTGATCCCTTGGTCGACGGGCCGCGCGTCGGGCGGGTCGGGCATGTGGCAGGTCTGTGTGCGCTGCACCATGTTCACGAAGGCGGCGGGCATCTTGTAGCCGCCGGAGTCCTGCCAGGCCTGCACGGTCGGGCCCTTCTCGGCCTTCCGCCCGGCGCAGCCCCAGAGGTTGCCGTGGTAGACGTCGTGGTCGTCCGGCAGGCACACGCAGGGGATGTTCCGGGTCAACTCGCTCCAGCTCCAGCCGAACAGGAACCACTTGCGGAGGTAGTCCAACCGCGCCGACGCCGCCGGCTCCATCTGGTTGCCGTAGTCGCCGGAGCGCTCGTAGATCTGGTCCCCGGTGAAGAACAGGATGTCCGGCTTCAAGTGCCGCAGATTGGCCGCGATCTGCGAGTGGGGGAAGCCCAAGTCGTTCTGGCACGTCAGCGCGCCGATGACCAGTTTGGCCTTCTCGTGCGGACTGTGCGCGATGGTGCCGGAGAGCGTATGGCGCCGGCCATCGTGGGTCAGCTGCACGCGGTAGGGGACGTCCTTCGACTCATCCCAGTTGTCCACCCGGAACAGGGCGACGGAGGCCACCGGGTCCACCGCCGCGCGGGCCACGGTGCGCCAGGCGGCGCCGTTGCGGGTCTGCAGCTCGGCCTGGTGCGCGCCGTCTTCGAGCGGGGCGCACTGGACGCTCATCTTGAGGGTCTTGCGCGTGACCGTGTACTGGTTGAAGAGGAGCGGGCCGAAGGCCCGCTCCGGGTGGGCGCTGACGCCGGGGCCGGAGAGGGTCAGGTTGCGGAACCAGTAGCGGACCTTGCCGCCGCGGGCGATGTTGCGGCGGGGCGGGGCCTTGGTAATGCGGCCGGCGTGACAGACGAGGCCGACAGCGCCGCGCGGCGCGAGCGCGGCCTCGACGCGTCCAAGCTCCTTCCCGGCCGCGTCCAGCGCGGAGACCGTCGTGGTGCCATTCGCGCCCACGAGCCGGAGAGCGGCTGGCGCCGCGACGGTTGGCGCGCCGGCGGCTGGCTGGCCGATGAAGAGCCGGCCATCGGTGGTCACCCCGGCGTCGACGCCGATGCCACGGAGGGCGGTATCGCGGTAGTCCTTCCAGTAGCCGGCGGCGCCGACGCGGAAGCCGGCGAAGCCTTCGCCCTGGCTCTCGATGGCGCCCAGTTCCACCTGGAGGGTGAAGTCGCCCGAGACCTCGCGGGTAAGGAGGCTGACGTTACGATCCCCGCCGCTGACGGTGCACTCGATGCGGCCGTTGGCCAGCTGCCAGTCCTGCAGCGGGTTGGCCCAGAACTCGCCGGAAATCCAGGGGCGGGTGATGCCGGAGGGCAGGGAAATGGCCTGCGCGGAGAGCGGGACGGCGGAGGCCAGCGCGGCCCCCTGCAAAAGCGAACGGCGGCGGAATCGCATGGGAACTCCCAAGCTATCACGCCATGAGTCCCGGACCCATCGGAGGCTCCGGGAGGCATCGTGTTTTGCCTGTGTGACCCGCGCCTGCGGCGCTACCCAGGCTTGCTGTAGGCGGCGTCGAGTGCCGCTGTAGCGTGGGCTTGGTGGAGGCTACGGGCGGCATTGCGTTCTGCCGGTGTGGCCGGTAGCAGTGGTGCTGCCCGGGCTTGCTGGAGGAGGCGTCGAGTGTCTCAGTGGCCTGGGTTTGGCGACGGCTCCGGGAGGCATTGCGTTTTGCCAGTGTGACCCGGGCCTGCGGCGCTACCTGGGCTTGCTGTAGGCGGCGTCGAGTGCCGCTGTGGCGTGGGCTTAGTGGAGGCTCCGGGTGGCGCTTCGGGGCGGCGGCGGCGGGCATCGGGTGGGCCCAAAAGCAGAACGGCGGCGCCTTGGCGCCGCCGTTCTGGGCCCCTTTGGGCTTGTTACTTGATTTCGTTTTCGGTGTCGGAGATCTTGACGCGGTGGGCGTCGTGGCAGCCCTTGCAGCCAGCGCCGATCATCTTACCGGCAGCCGCCATCTTTTCCTTGTCGCCGCCGGCTTCGAGCATCGCCGTGGCGCCCTTGAAGCTATCGGCACAGGCCTTGGATGCGGCCTGGGAGTTGCGGGTCTTCCAGAACGCGCCGACCAGCTTGAGGGTGGCCTGCATGTCCTTGGCGTTCTTCTCGACGTCGACACCCTTACGGATGGCGCCGTTCTGAGCCGCGAGGTCCTTCATCCACTTGATGTGGTCCGCGGAGGGCTTCTCGCCCGCCATCGCCACACACGCTGCCAGCAACAGGCCAGCGAAGGTCAATTTCAATGTTTTCACCGTTCACTCCTTCAATTGAGATCGCTTCGCCGGAATTCCGGCGCTCGACTAGTATATGGTGTTTTTTGCCGCTTGTGGGTTACGCGATTTCGGCGGCCCGTTTTCGGCTGTACAGGAAGTACACGGCCAGGCCCAGGAACAGCCAGACGAAGAAGCGGATCCAGGTCTCCAGCGGCAGGCTCAGCATCAGGATGAAGCACATGACGATGGAAAGGACCGGGAGGAACGGAACCCAGGGAACGCGATAGCCCCGGACCCGTTCGGGCTGCGTGCGGCGGAGCACGATGACGCCGGCGGAGGCGAGGGCGAAGGCGAAGAGGGTGCCGATGTTGGCCAGGTCGGCGAGGGTGCCGATGTCGAGGATCCCGGCCGGGATGCCGACGGCGAAGCCGGCGACCCAGGTGGAGATATGGGGCGTCCGGTATTTGGGGTGCACCTTGCTGAACATGTCCGGCAGGAGTTTGTCGCGGGACATGGCGAACCAGATGCGGGCCTGGCCGTATTGGAAGACCATGAGCGAGCTGATCATGCCGATGGCGGCGCCGACGCTGACGACGGAGCGGAGCCCGTCGAAGCCGATGGCCTTCAGCGCATCCGCCACCGGGGCGGCGCTGGTGAGCGTGCGCCAGTCGGCGATGCCGGTGAGCACGAGGGCGACGGCGGCGTAGAGGACGGCGCAGATGCCCAAGGTCATGAAGATGCCGAGCGGCATGTCGCGCTTGGGGTTCTTGCACTCCTCGGCGGCTGTCGAGACCGAGTCGAACCCGATGTAGGTGAAGAAGACGATGGCGGCGCCGGAGAGGACCCCGGTGAAGCCGTTGGGCATGAAGGGGTGCCAGTTATTGGTGTTGACCGCGCGGGCCGCGCCGAAGACGAACAGCAGGATGGCGGCGAGCTTGATGATGACCATGACGCCATTGGCGCCGGCGGACTCCTTGGCGCCGCGGACGAGGATCCAGCTGAGGAGCAGGACGATGAGGAGGGCCGGGAGGTTGAACCAGGCGCCGGTGAACTGGCCGCCGACGAGGATGGGCTCTGATAGCTCCCTGGGTAGATGGACGCCAAAGAGCGCCTCTAATATGGCGTTGAAGTAGGCGGAGAAGCCTACGGCGACGGCCATGTTCGAGACGGCGTATTCGAGGATGAGATCCCAGCCGATGATCCAGGCGACGATCTCGCCCATGGTGGCATAGGCGTAGGTGTACGCTGAACCAGCCACCGGAATCATAGAGGCCAGTTCGGCGTAGCAGAGTGCCGCGAAACTACAGGCGATGGCGACGAGGATAAACGAGAGCGCGACGCCGGGACCGGCGCCGGGGCGGCCGATGGTGGACATGGCGGCGCCGCCATTCATGATGAGGTCAAGAATGGGCGCGTGGAGGAAGGAGTGGACCTCCAGGGTTTGCCCGGCGGCTGCGGTGCCGGTGAGGGTGAAGATACCGGCACCGATGACGGCACCGATCCCCAGAGCGGTGAGGCTCCAGGGGCCCAGAGTTTTGTGCAGGCTCCGCCCTTTCTGTTCCGACTCCTCGATCAACGCGTCGATGCTTTTGGTACGAAACAGACCAGGCAAGCGGCCCTCCGATTGCAAAATATAGCGGGGCGGCAAGGGCCGCCCCGGGTATCGCTATGTGCGGTAGAAAGAAACTAGCGTTTGCGGGTCTGGCCCTTGCTAATCTTCTTCACCTTCTTCTTGTTGTCGCCACGGGCGACGCCTTCGGCGCGTTTGCCAATGGGCGGTGCTTCCGCGCGCGCTTTGCGCTTCAGCTCTTTGCGTTCTGCTTTGTCGGTAACGTTGGTCGTATTCATTCTTAAAGTTTCAGTCCTGCCAATTTGGCTATTAGTTTTTTCAAGCCATAGCCGGGAAAGCTAACTGTGAGTTTAGCATCCTCGCCGTCCCCTTCTTGACGAAGGACGGTACCACGGCCATATTTTGGGTGTTGCACGATGGATCCGACGTGTTGGGAGCCTGGGCGCTTCACGGGTTGTTGTTTGTTCGGCCCGCCGTAGGCGAGCGAGCCAGGAGGGCGCACCGGTTGCGATTGGGGTGCGCCGAAGAGCTGTTGTTGCTGTTGCGGGCGGGGTGCCGGCGGCTTGGCCGCGGGAGGGGGCGGCGGCGTAGCAAAGGGTCGCGTAGGCGCGGATGGCGGCGCAGGGGGGACTTGCGCGCGGGGCGGGGCGGGCACGTTGATGCCGCGCTGTTGGAAGAAGCCCTGGACGTTTTCGACCGAGTTGTAGGTCTTGCCGGTGTAGAGGTTCTTCTTGACGGATTCGCGGACTTCGAAGCGTTCGCCGAACAGGGCGAGGGCGGAGGAGTCTTCGTCCTCGTCTTCGGTGTTGTAGCGGGACTTGGCGCCTTTGTGTTCGACGAGCTTGGTTGGGATTTCCTTGAGGAAGCGCGAGGGGAGCGTCGGCTCCGAGGGGCCCCCGCCGAAGCGGCGGCGGAAGCGGGCCCAGCTGATGGTGAGCTTCGATTCGGCGCGCGTCATGGCGACGTAGCAGAGGCGGCGTTCCTCTTCCATGGCGTTCTCGTCGACCAACGAGCGCTGGTGGGGGAAGAGGCCTTCCTCCATGCCGGCGATGTAGACCAAGGGGAACTCCAGGCCCTTGCTGTTATGGATGGTCAGCAGGCTGATGCGCGCTTCGCTGTCGAGCTGGTCGCTATCGGCGACCAAGGCGGCATGATCGAGGAAGTCGGCGATGGTCTCGCCGCGTTCGGCGGATTCGGCGGCGGCGTTGAGGAGTTCCTGGATGTTCTCGAGGCGCGTTTCGGCGTCGGGGGCGGGGTCGCCTTTGAGCATGGCCATGTAGCCGGACTTTTCGGCGATTTCGCGGAGCGTCTCGCCGATGTCGCCGCGTTCGGCGACTGCCCGGAGGCTGTACATGATTTCGCGGAAGGCCTTCAATGCGCTTTCGGCGCGGGCGCCGAGCTGGCGGTTGGAGATCATGTGCTCCATGGCCTTGAAAACCGGCATCTTTTCGGTGTTGGCGAACTGCTCGATCTGGTCGAGGGTGGTTTTGCCGATGCCACGGGCGGGGACGTTGATGATGCGGAGGAGGGCGACGGAGTCGTCCGGGGCCTGGATGGCTTTGAGGTAGGAGAGAAGGTCCTTGACCTCGGCGCGCTGATAGAAGCTGAAGCCGCCGACGACGATGTAGGGGCGGCCGTAGCGGCGGAGCGCTTCTTCGATCTGGCGGGATTGGAAGTTCGTCCGGTAGAGAACGGCGGCCTTGTCGTGGGGGTTGGCGCCGAGAGCCTTGTTGATCTGGTCGGCGATGTAGAGGGCCTCGTTTTCGCCGTCGAGGGCTTCAAAGACCGTGACGCGATCGCCGCCATCGGAGGCGGTCCAGAGCTTCTTGCCTTTGCGCTGGGTGTTGTTTTCGACGACGGCGCCGGCGGCTTCGAGGATGTTTTTCGTGGAGCGGTAGTTCTGTTCGAGGCGAATGACGGTGGCGTTGGGGTAGTCGTTCTCGAAGTCGAGGATGTTGCGGATATCGGCACCGCGCCAGCTGTAGATGGACTGGTCTTCGTCACCGACGACGGCGACGTTGCCGTGTTTGGCGGTGAGCAGGCGCATCAACTCGTACTGGGTGCGGTTGGTGTCCTGGTACTCGTCGATCATGACGTAGGCGAGGGCTTCGTTGTAGCGATTGCGGAGTTCGACGTCGTAGGCGAAGAGGCGGACGGTTTCGAGGAGGAGGTCATCGAAGTCGAGGGCGTTGGCTTGTTGGAGGCGGGCTTCGTACTGTTCGTAGATGACGGCGAGGCGGGACATGCGCGGGTCCGACGTCTGTTTGTAGAAGTCGGCCGGGGTCTCTTTGGCCGATTTGGCGGTGGAGATGCGGCTCATGGCGGCGCGGAACTGCATGAACTTTTCGTCGAGGCCGAGCTGCTTGTAGATGCCCTTCATGAGCGAGAGCTGGTCGTCGTCGTCGTAGATGTTGAAGGTGGTGGTGAAGTTGGGGCGGATGTCGGCGAGGCGCAAGCCATCGCGGCGGAGGGTGCGGACGCAGAAGGAGTGGAACGTCGACAGGCGCGGGAGGCGGTTGAAGTCCGATTCCTGGAGGAGTTTGGCGACGCGGTCGCGCATTTCCTTGGAGGCTTTGTTGGTGAAGGTGACGGCCAGGATGGAGCCGGGGTAGACGCCTTTATTTTTAATGAGATGGCCGATGCGATGGGTGATCACACGGGTTTTCCCGGAGCCGGCGCCGGCGAGGATTAGCAGCGGGCCTTCGGTGTGCGCGACGGCTTGCGCTTGCTGCGGGTTCATACCGGCGAGAAAATCCATGCGAATCCTTTAGGGTAGCACTGGTGGCTATTTTTTGTGGTTTTTGGCGCGGGCAGCCCGGGGTGGGTTGGTGTCCCCGGGCGGGTTTTATTCGTTCAGTTTTCAAAGAGCTGTTGGAAGCTGGCGACGATGATTTCTCAAGATCTCGGCTTCGGGTAATCGCTTGGGGCCTTCTGCCTTTTGCGGGTTGTGGCGCGTCCGGGGGACACGCCTGCTGTTGGGTTGTGGGCCCCCCTTCGCCCGTTGGGCTTCGGGGGGCAAGCCCGGTTCTTGCGCGAGCGGGGTGTCTACTCACTCCCTTCGGTTGGGCAGCGGGGGGAGTTTGCGGGCGTCGAGCGTCGGGTCGTACATCTGCTGGAGCCGGTCGCGCGAAATTAGGCTGCCGGGGGCAGGGGTGAATTCGCAGTAGAACTCTTGCCGGAATAAGTGCGGGGCTCCTTTGCGGTGGAGTTCCACGAATTCCTTCGGGATTGCCGGGCAGTCGTCGACTGTCGAGAAGATACGGGTCCACTGCGGGTCTTTGTCGTGCCAGAAGTTGTAGAAGAAGCCGAGCTGGCCTCTTGGCGTTGATAGCATCCAGACGGATCCTCCGGTTCTGGCTACGAAGGGTAATGTGACGCTGAAGACAGCGTCTGAGACCACGGCGGCTTCGTCGAAGATCAGGATGTCCGCGGTGCGGCTGGGGGCGGATTCTGTGCTGTGCGAGATCGCGTAGATCTTGCTGCCGTTGGGCAGTTGCACGGAGTGCTGGTAGCCGGGGACACGGCGGTCCGGGATCCGTAGCAGGCTGGCGAAATCCTTGGCTCTTGCGATTAATTCGCCGCCTTGTTTTTCTGTGCGGCTCACGACGACGATGGTTGCGTTGGGGTGTTGCAGGGCGTGGTGGAGCGCCTTGAGGGCGATCACTGTGCTCTTGCCCCATTGGCGGTTGCAGCAGAGGATGAGGCGCTTCGATTTCGTTTCGAGGACGGTTCGCTGGATCTTGTTGGGGGTGAAGTGGAAGGCTTCCTGAGCCCATTTGGCGGGGCTGGGCAGGGCTTCGGTTTTTGGGCACACTTCGGCTGTCCACTGGCTGGGTTCGACGGTTTTCCAGTGGTAGCGCATGGCGTTTTAGTTGGGATCGAGGTCCGATTTGGCGGGGACGACGATCAGTTTTCGGCCGGGGAAGAAGAATTCGTAGGCCTCGCGGGTGGCGGGGCTGGGGTCATCGGTGTAAAGAGGCTCTTCTTCGGTTTCGGTATGTTGTTCATTTGATTCGGGTTGTGGGATGTCGGGGTTGGTTTGGTTGTTGGCGTCGTCGACTTCGGGTTCGGGGAAGTGCGATTGGACGTGGATGAGGCGCTTTTCGAGGGCGACGACGCGGCGGAAGAGGCGGTCGATGGCGCGGTCGAACTGGGCGTCGGATTTGAGCATGGCGAGGCCGGTGTTGATGGCGGTTTCGACGGGGATGAGCTCCGCGGGGAGATGGGTGGTTTTGGCCTGTTCGAGGTGGATTTGGCGGTTCCAGGCGGCGGCTTTGACGTGCTGGGTGCGGGTGATTTCGGTGCGGGCGATGGCGATTTCGCGCACGATGTCGATGGCGAGTTGGCCGATGGGGTTGTAGGCTTTGATTAAGTTGTGGAAGAGCTGGAAGAAGGCGTGGGAGTCCTCGTTGCAGAGGATGCCGGGGTGGGGCTGGGCGAGGTGGCGGAGGGTGGTGGCGCGATCGCCGGTTTTGAGGCCGTTGGCGCGGGAGCGGTCTTTGCCTTGTTGGGTGGTTGGGCCTTTGGATTTGGCGCCGTTTTCTCGGGCGATTCTTGCCTTTTCTTCCGGGGTGATCATGCGTTCCTCTTTCCGTTTGGAAATGCAAAAGGCCCGCTGCTGGTGGGCAGTGGGCCTTTATGGGAGACGGTATTCCGTCCCCACTTTCAAACTAGCATGGGGCGCAAGGGTTTTTGGGCCTTTTCGG
>JBIKOG010000034.1:0-45016 GCA_044358225.1 Bryobacteraceae bacterium
ACTCCATACGCCACAACCCAGTAGATACGGGCACTCGAAGTATCAGATCAACTGAAATGCCAAAATCACCCGTATGGCGTCCGCCCCACACCGCGAAACCCCAATAAAAACGATTACTTTCAGAATCACCAGGCAAAAGTCAACCCCATTTTGACCGAGTTCTGCAAGTCGTTCACAAGACTTCCAAATAAATTTTTCGTCAAATAACCCCCATCCCACCAACAACTTACCCAGCCCAGTACTAAAAACGCCGAAGTACCGACCCCAAAAACCGCATGCTAGAAGTGGTAGTAGGAGGATATTTCCTATGCCAACGCAGCAACAGAAACAACAACGTGCGATGCAAGCCCGAATCAACGGTGCCAAATCCAAGGGCGCCAAAACCGTCGAAGGCCAGCACCGCACCCGAACTGCGTCTCTACAACACGGCCTCTACGCCACCCCGGACACGCTCCGCCAAACCGTAGACCCCGTTCTCTACGAACAGTTCCGCCAGGAAATCCAGGCCATCTGGGACATCGGCAACAAGCACATCACCACCCGCGTGAACCACCTGGTGTCTCTGATGTGGGAGATGGACCGTCTCATCGCCACCCGCCGCCAGTATATGGAGGAGCTGTTCCAGCTCAACGGCGCCAGCGTCAGCGACATCGAAGTCCTGGTCAGCCAAAAGGGCGACATATTGGAGCGCATCGACGCCCGCATTCGCCGCCTGAACCTGGAAATCAGCCGGATCGAGCGCGACCTGCTCCACCTGAAAAAAGGATTCGCCCAGCAAGGACCCTCCCACAAGCCCTTGCAAACACAGGACCAACCCTTTTCCACAGGGCCGTGCTACCAGGAAACTCCGGACCAGGAAACCCCGGAACCTCGGCTTTCCCCGGCATCCAACCCGGAAATGTCCACCGAAGGAGGCCCGCAAGCACCCAAAACGCCCGACACGGCCACCAAAATCTAACCCCAAAACGCCCTGACCACACCCGAAGTGTGCCCAAAATAAGCCAATGCCTGCCAAAGACAAGTTCGTCGACTACTGCATCGACCTCTTCGCCCCCCTCGGCCGCATCGACTCCCGCTACCTCTTCGGCGGCTGGTGCCTCTACTGCAACGGCACCGTCTTCGCCCTAATCGCCGACGGCGCCATCTACCTCAAAGGCGACGCCAACAACATCCCCCAGTTCGAAGCCCGCGGCTGCAAACCCTTCCAACCCTTCCCCGATAAACCCGGCACAATGAAGTACTTCCAGGCCCCGCCCGAGATCTTCGAGGATCCCGATGCCTGTCAACAATGGGCCGCCGGCGCCATCAACGCTGGCTCTCGTCCTTATACTGCTCGAAAATCGCGTCAAACTCCCAGTGCGCCCCGGCAAAAATCTCCAAAAGCCGCGGATCAAAATGCGCCGGCGAAGTCCGCCCGTCGCCCTCCAAAATAATCCGGCACGTCGCCTCGTGGTCGATCCCGCGCTTATAACTCCGCCGGCTCCGCAGCGCATCGTAATGATCGCTCAGCATCACAATCCGCCCCGAAATCGGAATCTGATCCCCGCTCAACCCATGCGGATACCCGCTCCCGTCCCAATGCTCGTGATGCGTCAGCGCGATCTCCCGCGCCATATCCAACAACCGAGAACTCGACCCCTCCAACAGGCTCGCCCCAATCTGCGTGTGCGACTCCATCACCTGCCGGTCCCCGCCGTCCAGCGACCCCCGCTTCCGAATCAAATCATCCGGAATCGCAATCTTTCCCACATCGTGCATCGGCGCCGCACGAAAAATTAACACCTGGTCCTCATCCGCCCAACCCAAATGCCGCGCCAAAACCTTCGCGTAGTGGCTCACCCGCTGAATGTGCGCACCCGTCTCCTGGTCTTTGTAAACCGACGCCCGCGTCAGCCGCAGGACAGTATCGTAATACGCCTCTTCCAACTCCTGCGAACGCCGCCGCTCCAATTCAAGCGCAAAGCCCGTGTCCACGCGCGCCGCCCGGCCCAATGCTCGCGCCGCCCGCAGCTCTTTCTTTAGGGACTTCTGGAGTTCTTCCAACTCCCCGATCCGCGCCATCGCTTCAGCAAGCGTCGCTGGCGGGCCCTTCAATGCCTTCCCGTTCTCTCTCGCCATCTTCGCGTCAAGTCTACACGATTCGACTAGTTCCCTAGCCGGAAGTTATCTCCCAAATAAATCTTCTTCACTTCTGGATCCTGTCCTAACTCACTTGGCGACCCCGTCCTGAAGATCTTCCCATTGTTAATAATGTACGCCCGGTCCGTCACCGCCAGCGTCTCCCGTACGTTATGGTCCGTAATCAGAATCCCGATCCCGCTCCGCTTTAGATCAAAGATGATCCGCTGCAGCTCTATTACTTGTATCGGATCAATTCCGGAAAAAGGTTCGTCTAAAAGCAAAAAAGATGGCTCGATCACCAGACTCCGCGCGATCTCCGTTCGCCGCCGCTCCCCGCCCGACAACATGTACCCCTTCGACCCTCGCACCGTCTCCAACCCCAACTGCTCCACCAGCCGGTTCATCCGCTCCCGCCGCTGCCGCCCGTCCAACGGCAACGTCTCCAAAATCGCCATCAGATTCTCTTCCACCGTCAGCTTCCGGAAAACGCTCGCCTCCTGCGGCAAATACGAAATCCCCCGACGCGCCCGCCGGTACATCGGCAGGTTCGTGATGTCGTCGCCGTCCACCGTCACCTGCCCCGAATCCGGGCTGATCAGGCCAACGATCATATAGAAACTCGTGGTCTTCCCCGCGCCATTCGGGCCCAGCAGCCCCACCACTTCCCCCTGCGCCACGTTCACGGAAACGTTGTCCACCACCTTCCGGCCGCGGTACGACTTCGAGATTTCCTTCGTCTCCAGAACACGCATCACTTGGTCTTCTTCTTTCGCTTCAGCCGGCTCTCCGTCGGCTCGCTCGCCGCGCCGTCCACCAGCAACTTATCATTGTCCGCGAAAAACGTGATCATCTGCCCGCGCGTCGTGCCCTGCACCGAATCGGTGAACACCGGTGTCCCGCCCGTCAGCACAACCTTGCTCTCCGGCACCTCATACACCGCGTGCTCGCTCCTGCCCGTCCGCGTCTTGTCCGGCGCCGTCTGCAGAATATCGACTTTCCCATCCGCATTCGCCCGCTGCAACGAGTTCCCCTCGTCCTGCGGCGTCTTCGGGTCGTCCTTGGTGAACCACGCCCGCAGCTCTTCGCTCTTCACCTTCAAATCCCCGCGAACCAGCGACACCCCGCCCCGGTAGTAGGCGACTTTCTCGGCGTCTTTATAATCCATCTCCGGCGCCCGCACCAGCGTGAACAACTGCGCCACCGGCCCCTTCGCCCCCGCCTTCGGCCGCTCCCGCGTCTGCGTGAACACCTTCCCGCTCGCCTGCAACACCTGGGCCTTCCGGTCAATCGTGATCGTGTCCGCCTCCACCTTATCGGCGCCCTGCCACAACATCGCCCCGCCCTCGTACCGGATCCACGTGTTCTCCTTCTGCGTGGTCATCTTCGCCGCCCGTGCCTGAATCGTCTCGCTCGAATCAATCAGCGAGGACTTCGGCTTGGCCGTTTTCTTCTCCGGCAACCGCGTCGAAACCACGCGATCCGTCGCCACCATATCGCCCGTCTTCTGGTCCAGCTCAATCACCGCCGCGTCGGTCGACCCGGTCGGATCCCAGATCCGCGCCGAGCCCTGCAGCGTGATGTGCTCGGTGGCTTGCTGCAACTTCGCGTGGTCCGCCTTTGCCCTCCGGTCGCCTTCCTCGTACTGGAAGTTCGTCCACTGTTCCAGCTGGCTCATGTCGCCCGTCTTCGGGTCGAACGTCGCCAACAGATCCTCCGACGACGTCTTCGAATCCGGCTGCTTCGGCTTGCCCTTGGTGAACGTGGTCACCTTCGACGCCCGAAACTTCTCCAACTGATTCTTCGGCCCGTAGTTGATCCAGAACCGCTCGCCGTTCATCTTCCGGTACCGCTCGGTGGCGAGCTTCGGCAGGAACTCAATCTCGCCCGGCGTCTGCGTGACAACGGTGTCAATCTCCTCGCCGCCCGGCTTCATCGCCAGCTCCACGATGTCCGATCGCATGATCCGCGTCGCCGTCTTCGGCGGCACGGATTCAACCGTCGTGGCGCCACGCGCGAGAGCCTTCTTCAAAACCGATTCGCCTTGCGGCGTCTCAAAATCCATGTCCACGTGCTGCGCCGTCACGGTCGTCCGCCCGGCATCGGAAGTGTTCACCAGCCGCGCGTTCCGCTCGCCCTCAATCCGGTTGATCGCATTCTTATCGGCAAACCGCATCACCAAATGGTCCGCGGCGTATTCCAAAATCCGCTTCGGCTGCTTGTCCTCGCCCTTGGCGTTCTCGGCTTCGACGAGGTCAATCTCGCCCTCCGCCAGCGTCACCACCGACGCCCCCGCGTTCAGCGTCAGCGTGTCCCGCGTCAACCGCGACCACTGCTTCAAATAGATCTTCGATTCCTCTTCCCGGTACGACAGTGCCCCGGCGGCGATCTTCATCGTCTTCTTGCCCTTGGTCCACGCCAGGTCCACGTTCTTGTGCATCTGCAACTCGCGCAGCGCCGGATCATACGTCGCGCCCACGGCCGAACCGCGCGAGTTCTCAAACTCGAATTCCGCCTTGCGGTCCGTGTTCACCAGGCCGGTTTGCGTGCTGTAAGTGACGCCAGAAGTCTTGATATGCACCAGCCGGTTCTTGGCGTTCGGATCGGACTTGAAGCCCATGGTCATCTTGACCTCGCCATCGGCGAACATCACGCCATCCTCGGTCCGCAGCTCGGCCTGATCGGACTGGATCAAGTCGTACGCCGAATCGTCTTTGTGAAAGACCTTCACTTCGACGAACTTCAAATCCACCCGCGGCGGATCGGACTGCTGGGCAAACTCCTTCGCCTTCACCTCGGCGATCGTTTTGTCCCCGGAGGTCTGTGTCCACACCCAACCGCCATCGGCGCGCGCCTGCAACCCCGGCGGGAGCGAAGCGGGAGGTTTCGGAGCGGCTTTGGTTTGTGCGGCTTTCTGCTGTTGGAACACCCAGCCAACGGCAGCGGCCAAAGCCAGGCAGCACACTAGCAGGAGCCACCCTGTGCGGCGCATGAACCTTCAGGGTACCATCGGGCATATATGTACCGGACAATCGCGGACTTTACACAGGACTTCGCCTACGAACGCGGCATGACGCGCAAGCTGTTCGATAACCTCACCGAAGCCAGTCTCGCGCAGCCCGTCAGCCCCGGTGGCCGCACGCTGGGCACCCTCGCCCGCCATATCATCCACACGCTGGTGGAGATGCCCGGCGTAGCCGCCATCACCGTGGAGGCGGTACCGGAAGAAGGCACCCTGGGCGAGCAGTACAGCGCCACGGCCGAGAGGCTGAACGACGCCGTCACTGCCCAGTGGACCGACGCCGGCCTGGCCGAAGAGGTGCCCATGTACGGCGGCGAGATGTGGAAGCGCTCGCAAGTCCTGAACGCGCTGGTGAAACATGAAGTGCACCATCGCGCGCAGATGACAGTGCTGATGCGCCAGGCCGGCCTCGCCGTCCCCGGCATCTACGGCCCCGCCGCGGAAGAGTGGGAAGCAATGGGCCTCCCGCCGCAGCCCTGACATGCCCGTCGAGCTCTGGACCACAGTCCCGTGGCTGGATCCGGACGAGGCGCAGGACGAGATTGACGCCCTGCACCGCGCCCTGCTCGTGGCCGGCGCCGACGCGATCTCCACCACCACCGCTGGCGCCGCCCGCGGGCTTTGCGACGAGTTCTCCACGCCCACTCACCGCCGCAAGCTCCTCGGCGCCATCCGCCACCATTCCCACTTCCTCTCGATCCACGGCGGCGGAGAAGAGCGGTTCCGCGAGATCGAAGCGGGCTACCGCGCGCAGGCAGCCGTGCTTTGCAGTGCCAGTCTGCATCGAGAGAACGTTCGCGCCGCGATCGACTCGATTGCCACCGAAACACCAGTGCTGATCACAGCGGAGATCGAGAGCATGGGAAGCATGCTCGACGGCACGCTGCCCGAAGCGTTCCTGGATTTTGCCCGCGCCGTTCCCGGCGTTGCTGGCTGCCATTGAGCAGCTCCTCGCCGCCGGGAAGCCGCCCTACGCGCTGTTCCTGATTGTCATTTGGCCGCTCAGTGATCCCGGCCAGATCGAAACCCCGAGTCGCGGTAAGCGTGACCGCTCGCTCTGACGTCCCCCCGCCTACCTCCGCGCGCTGGCTGTGTTGTCATAAATCCTATGACCTGGCGCGCACTTCTCTTTCTTCCCATGCTCTGTCTGGCGCAGCCCGCCAAACAGCCGTTCCCTGTCGTTGAAACCGGTATCCCCGAACTTCGCGCCGCCCTCGCCGCCGGCCGCACTACCTCCCGCGAACTCGTCACCCAATACCTGACGCGCATCGCGCTCTACGAAAACAAGCTCCACGCCGTCATCACGGTGAACCCTAAAGTCCTGGAAGAGGCCGACGAACGCGATCGCGAACGCGCCCAGGGCCGCGCGCGCGGACCGCTCCACGGTATCCCCATCGCGCTCAAGGACAACATCCTCACCCGCGGTATCGTCACCACCGGTGGCGCGCTGGCGTTCGATAACTACCTGCCTCCCTACGACGCCACGCTCGTCAAAAACCTCCGCGACGCGGGCGCCATCATCATCGCTAAAACCACGCTCACCGAACTCGCCAACTGGACCGCCGGCGCGCCATCCCCGATGATCGGCAACTACAACGCCGTGCGCGGCTTCGCCTACAACCCCTATGACCCGCGGCGCGATCCGCGCCCCGGCATCAATAGCGACGGGCGTCCCGTGCTGGGCACCAGCGGCTCCAGCTCCGGCGCCGGCACCGCCGTCAGCTTCTGGGCCGCCAACGTGGGCACCGAAACTTCGGGCTCCATTCTGAGCCCGGCCAACCAGAACATGCTGGCTGCCATCAAGCCCACCGTGGGCCGCGTCAGTCGGTATGGCGTCATCCCCATCACCGCCGATCAGGACACCGCCGGCCCGATGGCGCGCACCGTCACCGACGCCGCCATTCTCCTGGGCGCGCTGGAAGGCGCGGCCGCCGACGCGAAGGACCCCGCCACCACCAAGTGCACCCCGCCCGCCAATCGCGACTACACCAAATTCCTGAAGAAAGACGGGCTGAAGGGTGCGCGCATCGGTGTGCCTCGCGCCTATTACTACGCCGGCCTGAGCGCCGAAGAGCAGCGGCTGATGACCGAGGCCATCGATGTTCTGAAGGCCCAGGGCGCCGAGATCATCGACCCCGCCGACATCCCCAACATCACCGCCGTGAACGAATGGGGCGTCTGCGGCGGCGCCAATAACGGCCGGGGCCGGAACGCCAACTGCTCCATTGCCTTCGCCTATGGCATGAAGCGGGATTTCAATATTTTCCTGGCCTCCCTTGGCGCCACGGCGCCGGTGAAGACGCTGACCGAGTTGCGCGAATGGAACGTGCGGAACACGGGCGCTGGCGCCATTCGCTTCGGCCAGTCACGGCTGGACATCTCCGACGAGATGGACCTGGTGGGCGACCGCGCCCGCTACGCGGCCGACCGGGCGAAGGACATCGAACTGGCGGGCACGAATGGCATCGACGCGGTGATGAAAGAGCACCGGCTGGACGCGTTGCTGTTCCCGTCGGCCAGCAGCGCCTCCATCGCCGCCCGGCCTGGGTACCCAACGGTGATGGTGCCGTTTGGCTTCGTGCCGAACACGCTGACGCCGCCGCCCCCGGCGGGCTTTGAGCCGCTCCCGTCGCCGTTCACGGTTTCGTTCACGGCCGGGGCGTGCAGCGAGCCGAAGTTGATTGAGCTGGGCTACAGCTTCGAGCAGGCCACGAAGCGGCGCGTGCCGCCGACGCTATTTCCGTAACCTTCGCAAGGTCGGCGGCTGGGGGACGCCGACCATTTGTTGCAGGCGGAGATACTCTGTCCCGCCGAGTTCGCCGACCGGCGGGGTGCGTTGTTCCAGGGCGGCGAGGCGTTCGGGGTCGGCCTTGATACGGCGGAGGTAGGCCGATAGCGCCGCTGCGTCGTAGCCGGCGCGGGCGCTGATTTCGACGGCGTGGCGGTCGGCTTCGAGTTCGTTGCGACGGGCTTGTTCGCGGTAGGCCATAGGGACCAGTGTGTGATGGCCGAGGTAGATCAATGGGATGTTGGTGCCCGGTTGCGGCTGCGGCAAGCCGTGGCGCAGATCGACGTGGGCCATAGCATGGGCGACGAGCGCGGCGAACTCGGCTTCGTCATTGGCATGTCGAAAGAACGACGAGGGGACCAGGATGATTTGGCCCGGGAGGCCGATGGGCTCGTTGGCGCCGTTGGGGCCGATGAGGGAGAACTCGTACTGGCTTGCCCCGGCCAGGCGTTGGCCGACGCGCTGGACGAAGGCGGCGAGTTCGGGGTTATCGATGGGGCCCGCTTCGCGGCGCATGGCATCGGCCAGGCCACGGCCGAGAGCGCGCTCCTTTTCAGGCTGGATTGGCTGGGCGACGGCCAGCATGGCCGATAGGGCCACGATCCACTTCATGCCGAAAGTATACGCCGCCGGGAGGGCGGGTCCGGATGGGGCGTTGTTTACAATGGCACGCCTGCCCCAACCCCACCCCCGCCATCGTAGAATCGTATGGTCCAGGAGGATGTATGGTGCAACTCAAAGTGAACGGGGTTACCCGTAAGTTTGAGGGCGATCCGGAAATGCCGCTGCTGTGGTATCTCCGCGATATGCTCGAAATGACGGGTACAAAGTATGGCTGTGGCATGGGCCTTTGTGGCGCTTGCACGGTGCACGTCGACGGCAAGGCCGTCCGCAGCTGCCAGACGACGATGGCCAACGCGGCCGGGAAAAGTGTCGTCACAATCGAAGGCCTGAAAGGCCAGCATCCGCTGCAGAAAGCCTGGATGGCCGCCAGCGTGCCGCAGTGCGGCTACTGCCAGTCCGGCCAGATTATGCAGGCCGCTTCCCTGCTGAAGGAACACGCCAAGCCCACCGATGCCCAGATCGACGAAGCCATGCAGGGCAACATCTGCCGGTGTGGCACCTACGGGCGTATCCGCTCCGCCATCAAAACCGCCGCGGGGGTGAAAGCATGAGCACCATCAAAGTCATGGAACGCCGCGCGTTCCTTAAGTACACCTTCGGCGCCGGCGCGCTGATTCTCGGCACTCACGTTGAGTCCTGGGCCTCCGATGCCGATAAGGCCGCGTTCCATCCTGATGTCTTCGTTGGCATTCAGCCGACGGGCGAAGTGATCATCGTCGCGCACCGGTCGGAGATGGGTACCGGTTCGAAGTCCACGTTGCCGATGGTTGTCGCCGATGAGCTCGACGCTGACTGGAAGCGCGTTCGCGTGGAACAGGCCATTGGCGATGAGAAGTATGGGTCGCAGAACACGGATGGTTCGTGTTCGATTCGCGATTTCGTTGCCATCATGAAGATCGCGGGTGCTACGGCGCGCACGATGCTGGAGACCGCGGCGGCGCAGAAGTGGAACGTGCCGGCGGGCGAGTGCAAGGCCCAACTCGGCTTTATTGTGCACGCGAAGTCTGGCAAGAAGCTTGGCTTTGGTGAGCTGGCCGCGGCTGCCGCGAAGCTGCCGGTGCCGGATAAGGCAACGCTGAAGTTCAAGCCCGAGTCGGAATATCGCTACGTCAACAAGAACGTTCCGAACGTGGACCAGCTCGATATCATCGAGGGCCGGGGCACGTTTGGCATGGACGCGAAGATGCCGGGGATGCTGGTGGCGTCCATCGAGCACTCGCCTGTATATGGCGGGAAGATGGCGTCGTTCGATGCGGCTGAGGCGAAGAAGGTCGCCGGTGTGCGGGATGTGATCGTGCTCGATCCGTTCAAGCCGCCGCATAACTTCCAGCCGCTGGGCGGTGTGGCGGTGTTGGCCGATCATACGTGGGCGGCGCTGCAGGGACGGAAGAAGTTGAAGGTGGAATGGGACCTGGGTCCGAATGCCTCCTACGACAGCGACCGGTACCGCGAACAGCTGCTGGCGACGGCGAAGCAGCCGGGCAAGGTGGTCCGGAATCAGGGCGACGTGGAGGCTGGGTTTGCCAGCGCCGCGAAGATCCACGAGGCCTCCTATTCCACACCGCTGTTGAGCCATGCGCCGATGGAGACGCCGGCCGCGGTGGCGGAGTTTAAGAACGGCAAGGTTGTCTGCCATGCGGCGACGCAGAATCCGCAGGCCGTGCAGGAGACTGTGGCGGGCGCGTTGGGCATCGATAAGAAAGACGTGACATGCCACGTGACGCTGCTGGGCGGCGGGTTTGGACGGAAGTCGAAGCCAGACTATGTGGCGGAAGCCGCGTTGCTGTCGAAGAAAACGGGCAAGCCGGTGAAGGTGGTTTGGAGCCGCGAGGACGACATTCGCAACGACTTCTACCACTCGACGGCGGGCATGTATATGAAGGCCGGGTTGGACGCGAGCGGCAAGCCGACGACTTGGCTACACCGCAGCGCGTTCCCCTCCATTGGCACCACGTTCGACGATAAGGCCGAGTACGCGATGGAGCTGGAGATGGGCATGGGGTGGAACGATCTGCCTTATGACATTCCGAATCATCGCGCGGAGAACGGCCCGGCGAAGAACCACATTCGCATTGGCTGGCTGCGCGCGGTGGCCAATGTTTATCATGCGTTCGCGATCCACTCGTTCACCGATGAGCTGGCGCATTTGGCCGGGAAAGACCCGATTGAATACACGCTGGGGCTGTTGGGACCGGGGCGGAAGATTGAGATGAAGCCGGTGGGGATGAACTACTGGAATCACAATCAGAAGCAGTCCGACTTCCCGGTGGACACGGCGCGGATGCGGAACGTGATCGACCTGGTGGCGCAGAAGTCGGCCTGGGCGAACCGGAAGGCCAGCAAGGGCCACGGGTGGGGATTTGCGGCGCACCGCAGCTTCCTGACGTATGTGGCTGTTGTGACGGAAGTCCAGGTGGATGACCGCGGGCGGCTGACGATTCCGAACATGCATATCGCCGTGGACGCGGGGCAGACGTACAACCGCGACCGCGTGATTTCGCAGTTTGAAGGCGCGGCGACGTTCGGGACTTCGATTGCGATGATGAGCGAAATTTCCGTGAAAGACGGGAAAGTGCAGCAGTCGAACTTCCATAACTACCAGGTGGCGCGGATGCCGGAATCGCCGCGGAACACGCATATTCACTTGATCAACAGCAAGGAGTTGGCTGCGGGTGTGGGTGAGCCGGGCGTGCCGCCGGTGCCGCCGTCGATTGCGAATGCCATTTTCGCGGCGACGGGGAAACGGGTTCGGGATCTGCCGATGCGGAAGACGAAGTTGGTTTAGTTGGAAAGGGGCGATCCGAAAGGGTCGCCCCTTTCGCTTTTTGGGGGCTACAATAAAGCACAATGGTTCGCCGCCTGTTCCTGCACAACTATAGAGGCTTCGTAAATTTTGATCTGCGATTTCAGTCGATCGCGTTTCTGTTTGGCGGAAATGGAACTGGGAAATCGTCGTTGTTGGATGCGTTGCACGGGTTGATCATGGTCGTCGACTCGGGTGATATCGAGGCGCATTTCTCTGCGGACTCCCGTTTCCGTTTTGCGAGTTACCCGGAGCAAAAGTTTGAGTTGGAGGTGCTGGCTCAGGAGCGGATATACCTGTATCGTTTGGAGCTCCAGTTCGCCGGTCCCGCAGAACGGCCGGTGGTTTTGAATGAATCGCTGGACTGTGATGGTAAGCCACTCTACGCATTTCGGGATGGTGGGATTCAAGTCTTCGATAAGCAGGGGGCACAGACAGGCGCGATTTCGTATGATCCGCACAAGGGAGGGCTGGCGGTTGTGGAGAGCCCTGATGAGGACGATAGGATTGCGGCGTTTAAGGATTGGGCGGAACAGTTTTGCTTACTCCGTCTGCGTCCTTACGATGTGGTTTCCGAAGCGCGGAAGCCCGCATTGTCATTACAGGTGGATGGGTCCAATTTTGCGGCATGGTACGAAACCGTCGCCAACGCCAATACACAAGTTTGGTTTGAGTATTTACAAGCGATGCGGGAAGTGGTTCCGGGGCTGAAGGCAATTAATTTGAAGCCGCTCCATCGAGCGGGCAAGTTGCTGGAGGTTGATTTTGATGGCGATTCCAGGAACGCGCAGTCTTTTGGGTTGGATGAGTTGTCGGAGGGCCAGATTGGATTGTTGGTTTACTATGCCATTTTGTACTTCTGCGTGAAGCGGGGCGAAACGGTGGCGTTGGATGAGCCGGATAACTATGTTGCGCTTGCCGAGTTAGAGCCTCTTATCTCCGCGCTGGAAACGGCGGCGGAAGAGAACCATGCGCAGGTGTTTTTGATTTCGCATCATCCGGAGTTTTATAACCGCCTGGCGGACGATAGCGGACGCTGCATCCACTTTTCGCGAGACAAGGATGGGCGATTTCGCGCTGGCGCAGTGGACTGGAAACGGTTTCCCGGAATGACGCCGGCGGAGGTTGTGGCGCGAGGTTGGCAAGGTGCCTGAAGGTCGCTACGCGCAGGTTGTCATCCTTGCCGAGGACAGCAACCAGGCGAGGTTTGTTCGCAGGTGGCTGTTGAAGCATGTGAACGTCTCGGACAGGGCGATACGCGTCAGCAAGTGTCCAAAGATCGGGGGTGGCGCTGGAGAGCAGTTTGTCCGGGAGCAGTTTGTTGTGGAGCGGAATAATCATCGAACAGCCGCTGCGCGGCGAGGGTCGTTGCTGATCGTGGTTATTGATGCCGACGTGCACGAGGTGGAAGCCCGGCGCAGGCAACTTGCTGGCGTGGAAATTGTGCCGGAAGGTGTGTTTGTCTTTGTTCCGAAGCGAAATATTGAGACCTGGTTTCAAGTTCTGAGTGGACACAATGCGAATGAAGCCGACGACTACAAGCGACAAGGTGCGCATGATTATGAGCCTGCCATCCGGGAAGCGGCCGCTGCGTTTCTGGAACTGATACGGACCCCCCAGGCTCCAATTCCGATTCCCAGTCTGGCGGATGGTGTTCGTGAGGGCCGGCGTATTCCGCGGGAACACATTCCAGCCAACTAATACTCGTCGAAGAGGCGTTGGATTACTTTGGGGTCGCTGGTTTTTGTCAGGGCCAGCATCAGGAGGACGCGGGCTTTTTGGGGATTTAGGTTGTCGGCGGCGATGAGGCCCAGGGCGTCGTAGTCGTCGCGGGGCGGGACGCGGCCGGTGCCGGTGCGGTTGGAACGGACGATTACGGGGCCGCCCGATTTGGGGATGGCTGCCTTTTCTGCGTCGGAGATGAGGCCGGCTCCGGTGCCGGCGAAGACGATGCCCTTCGTTCCGGCGGCGGTGAGCGCCGCGATCAGCGCCGGGTTGGGTTGGACGTAAGAGTAGAGAATTTCTACCGCGGGCAGTTCGGTTAGGCCTGCTACGTCGAACTCGGAACGGGTGGTGTGGCGACGGGTGGGCGTGCGGTAGTAGCTGATCTTGTCGCCATCGATGTAGCCGAGGAAACCCATGTCGAGGGAACGGAATGTTTCGACGCGGAGGGTGTTGGTTTTTGTCACGTCGCGGGCGGCGTTGATCTCGTCGTTCAGTACCACGAGCGTGCCCTTGCCTCGGGACTCCGTGGCGGCGGCGACGCGGACGGCGTTGAGCAGGTTCAGGGGGCCGTCGGCGCTGATGGCGTTGGCGGGGCGCATGGAGCCGACCAGGACGACGGGGCGGTCGTGCTTCACGGTGAGGCTGAGGAAGTAGGCCGTTTCCTCCATGGTGTTGGTGCCGTGGGTGACGACGACGCCCGCGGTTTGCGGATCCTCGGCGAAGATCTGGTTGATGCGGCGGGCGAGGGTGAGCCAGTGGGCGATGGTGATGTTGTTGCTGCCGACGTTGGCGATTTGCTCCACTTTCACGTTGGCGATGGCGGTGACTTCCGGGACCGCTTTGACGAGATCGGCACCGGCGATGGCGCCGCTTTTGTACTGGGTGAGGGTGGTGGACGAAGCCGCCTGGCCGGCGATGGTGCCGCCGGTGGAGAGGACCCAGATGGTGGGACGTTCCGCGGCGAAGGTGACAGGAAGCAGGAGCAGGAGCGCGAGGCGGGTCATGGATGAGGTGAGGATAGCGCGAAGCGGGTGTAGAATACCGGGTAAGCCTACCACTATCAGTCTTTAGTTTTTTGGAGTAGACCCATGCCCGACAGCCCTGAAGAGCTGACTTCCGATGTAGAGATAGTCGATCTTCCCCATGATCCGGAGACGGATGATTTTTGGTTCTTCCTCATTGAGGCCCAGGTAAAAGGCTGCGTGGCGGAGTTCTATTTGAACGGCTTTGCGCTAACCGTTTGCAGCGAGGACAAGGGCCTGGAACTGGTGCAGCCGGTGAACCAGTACATCATCGACGGGGAGAATGAGCTGGCGTTTGTGGTGAAGCCGGGGCCGATTCCGTCGCAGGCCGAGAGCGGGCCGCCGGAGGGGAAGACGGAGGCGGAGGCGTACACGACGGGGGGCGAGTCCGTGATGGTGAGGCTGTGCCGGTATCCGTATGGAGCCGTCTCCGGCGGACCGGAGCGGCAGATTCTACAGGAGCTGACGTGGCCGTTGGAGATCCACGAGGAGACGCACGAGTATCCGCTGCGGATGGCGGTGCGGTTTCCGGTGAAGACGGGGACGGGGCCGTGGGTGTGGGAAGGGCTGCCGGAGATCACGTTGGACGAGGCGGCGCGCGGGGAGATTGCGGCGTTTTTGGAGGGGCTGCGGGCGTCGTTGGAAAAGCAGGATCCGGAGCCGTTTTTGGAGGCGGGGGCACCGCGGTTTGACGAATTGGCGAAGGCCTACGAAGACCCGCCGTACAAGAAGCGCAATATTCTGCGGCGGACGACGGAGGAGATTGCGGGGATGCAGGCGTTGGACCCGGAGACGTTTGACCTGCGGCTGGCGGCCGGGGGGCGGCTGGTGGAGTGCCTGGCGAAAGACTGGGACGCGATCCTGCGCGAGGCGCCGGACAAGGACGGCAACGTGGATCACTACGACATGTTTATCGGCCGCGGGGCCGGTGGCTGGAAGATGTACAGGTAACCACCATGGGAATTGAACGGCTGATTATCCGCCCGGAGCAGATGCGCGCACTGGGGCTTGCCTTCACCGAATCGACTCGGGTGCAGTTGGAAGACCACTGCTGGTTTACCTATCCCGATCTGTGCGAGGAGCTGGGGGAGGCGGAGGTGACACGGCTGGTGCGCGTGGGCATCGAGCTGGCGAAGGAGAGCGGGTACGAGACGTACGCCGATACCTTGTCGCTGGTGGAGCTGACGGTGTTTTGGGGCGAGGACTTTCAAGAGAAAGACGCGTGGGCGAGGCGGATCTGGCGGGCGAGTTTGCCGGCGGACCGGAAGCTGATGGCGTTGACGGCGGCGGCGAGCGAGGAACGGATTCGCGAGATTCAGGAGGAAGGCGATGCCTGAGGTCAAATTTGGTGCGAAGCCGATTGACGGCAAGGCAACGCAGTTTGAATCGGGCGCGGAGATCACGCTGCTGCTGACGTTCACGGGGGCGAATCCGACGACGTCGACGGTGTTGATTGACTGCCCGGTGTTTGCGCAGAATCCGGCGATTGCGACGGTGCCGGTGAGCACGAGCACGAAGGCGCGAGTGATCAAGGTGAACGCGACGATCAGCGGGGACGCGGGGACGTACACGGCGACGATCCAGAGCGCGCTGGGGGCGACGGTGGGGGCAACGAACACCGCGTCGATCACTGTGGTGAACGTGGTGACGGTGGAGTTCGCCGCGGAGCTGATTGGGAAGAGCCCGGAGGCACCGTACGAGCCGGGCGACGTGGTGGAGCTGCAACTGGAGGCGACGGGGGCGAACAAGAACACGGGGAGCGTGGAGATCCACTGCGAGGCGTTTACGCGGAACCCGGTGGTGGTGAAGATTCCGGCGGCGCCGCGGATTGGATCGGGGAGTCCGCGGAAGATCAAGTCGATGCCGGTGGTGCTGAAGGGCGCGCCGAATATATACGACGTCGAGCTGCGGGAGAACAATAACTGTGGGCTGGGCACGAAGAAGACGGACAAGCTGACGCTGGTGGCGCCGGTGACGGTGAGCTTTGCGACGCCGCCATTTAAAGAGGGCCTGTCGCCGTTGACGCCGGAGCAGAAGGTGACGCTGTGTCTGCAGATCGACAGGGCGCCGAAGAAGGATATCAGTGTGACGGTGCGGTGCCCGGGGTTCGGGAAATCGACCGTGATGAAAGATAACCTGAGCAACTTCGCGTTCAAGATCAAGAAGAAGCACGACCCGGCGAAGCCGCTGGAGGAGTCGATCAACCTGTTGAAGGAGGAGGGTCACTACCAGGCGGTGATCACGGTGCCGACCGATTATGTGATCGGCAATCCGGACAAGTTCGAATTCGATATTGGACCCAAGCGGGTGCAGGCGTGGCTGGCGCAGCAGCCGTTCCTGGGGGTGCTGGCGGACAAGGTAAAGAAGGACGAACTGCGCGACGTGCAGATCCATTTGTCGGAGCCGCCGGAAGCCGATATCAAGCTGACTCTATCGTGTCCGGGGATGGAGCCGAAGAAGCACGAGTTCACGGTGAAGAAGGGCCAGGCGTCGCCGTACACGATCCCGCAGAAGTTCAAGCTGGTGGGGGATCCGGGCACGAACGTGATGAGCCTGGAGGCGACCGATACGATATTGAAGAACCCGGTGGATGTGCGGCCGGGGAACGCGACGGCGCTGTTTTTTCTGCCGTGGCCGCCGGGGCCGCCGGTGCTGGAGTTTGGGACGCCGCCACATGCGGCGCCGTTGAACGGTGCGGTTCTTCATGCAGTTGGACCGGGCGGTGCCGAAGCGCGGGGCGGTGGTACTGCGCTCCGAGGCGTTCGAGAAGATCACGCTGGGGACGAGTACGGGGCGGTTTGTGGCGTTTATTCCGGAGAAGGGCCGGACGCCGGACGACCCGCCGACGGTGGAGGGGAGGCTGCGGGAGGACATCGTCTTCACGACTCCCGGCGCGCCGGAGATGTTCACGGTGAGCGTCCATTCGAATGCGTTGAACTTCGTGATCGGGCCGAAGAACGAAGTGGAGATTGGGATCCGCAGCTTTCCGGTGGCGTGTTTTTCGCAGAAGCTAGCGGTGAAGCCGAAGTCCGATGAAGGCTATGATGCCGGGACGCAGGTGACGTTCCGGGTGGAGCTGTCGGAGCCGGCGTCGCGGGGGAACCCGGTGACGGCGGTGCTGCGCAGTCCGCTGTTTTCGACGAGTACGCAGGACCCGGCCGGCGAGCATTCGGTGAAGTGGGAAGAGGGGCAGACGATTGCGATGGTGGATGCGCGCATCCGGACGTCGCAGATCGATGTCGTCAACGGCGGCGACTACGAGGTGGAGCTGGTTGGACCGGTGACCAAGTGCGTGCTGGCGGACGAGGAGGCGAAGCGGAAGCTGACGCTGACAATCCGTCCGCTGCCGGTGGTGAGGTTCCGGGAGACGTGGATTGAGCCGTCGACAATGCCGAACCGGATGGTGGGGCAGTTGGCGACGTTGAACCTGGAGCTGGACCGGCCGGCGTCCGACATTGGGGCGAAGTTTTTGTTGGAGAGCCCGCTGTTTAACGCGCCGGTGGAGTGCGAGTTCGTGGGCGAGGAACAGGTACTGAAGGTGAAGGTCCTGTTGGAGAAGCCGTCGCCGACGGGCGGGACCTCGGACATCGAAATCAAGATGCTGGACCCGCTGTATGGGTGCCGGCCGAGCCCGCGGCCGGAGCACATGAAAGTGTCGCTGGCGGTGTTGCCGGCGCCGAAGGTGAAGTTTTCGGTGGACTGGATTGCGCCGAAGGACGTGAGCGTCTACGCGGAAGGCACGACGGTGAAGCTGGTTTGCGAACTGGACGGGCCGGCGCCGGTGGACGCGTATGCGCGGATTTCGTCGACGGCGTTTGGCGGGAAGAGCTACGTGGTGCAGTTTCCGGCGGGGACGACGACGCAGGGGGGGATTGTCCAGACGGGGAAGGAAGACCATCCGGAGAAGCTGTTGAAGCCGGTGTTGGGGTCGACGCGGGGCCGGCGGATCATCCGCGGGCTGGGCTACGGGATTGTGTTGGACCCGGTGTTGCCGCCGCTGGCGAAGTCGACGGACGTGGTGTTGAAGGTGGGGTATATGGATCGCCTGACGAAGGCGATCAAGTCGCAGGACATCAAGGTGACGCCGATTCGCGGGTGCGGTGGAAGCGACGTGCGGCCGATCCTGGTGCGGCCGAACCTGCAGCGGAAACTGGACGATCCGGTGGCGCCGTGCCCGTATGGGGAACCGCCGGTGGAGCCGCCGAAGTACTGCAACGTGCACCGGCTGGTGGTGCAGGAGAAGCACGGGAAGAACCCGGCGGGGCGAGGGCACGACGGGGCGGGATCGTTTGAGATCATCGTCTCCGATTCGGCGCCGAAGCGGATGCGCGGGGCGGTGGTGTCGCCGATGCGGATTCAGATGATCGCCGGCAAGGTGGTGTGGCAGGTGGACGACAAGCCATTCCACAACACGACGATCGACATCTACGCCGACCGTAAGGACTATTTCTGCGACGATCTGTTTCCGTCGCTGGACCGGAAAGAGGGCGGGCGGCCGCACCCGCACGTGACGATTCTGCAGAAGAAGCCGTACCGGCTGGAAGCGTTTCTGGCCGGGGGCAGCGGCGCGGTGCTGCAGTTCAAACTGGAGAAGTTGGAACTGCCGGAGTATCCGGGGTGGATTGCGATTGACCCGGAGCTGGGCGGGATGGCGGCGAAGCTGCTGAAGTGGGACAAGCTGGACAAGCAGGAGCCGACGGCGCCGAACGCGCGGCTGGGGCGGCCACTGTGGAACATGAAGCTGAAGAAGCGGCGGCAGGGCTTCGATAAGATTCTGACCAAGGCGATCGCGAAGCTAGTGGGCAAGCAAGAGCTGATCTTCAGCGACGACGATGAGGCATTGGCGGAGGCGGCGAACCTGGGGATCGACACGAGCGCGGTGACGGGCGGGTTGTCGCTGGCGATGTTGGTGCGGTCCATCATGACCATCTGGGTGCCGCGGATTGAGCAGTACCAGGTGATTCTGGAATCGTGTGGGAATCCGGACCCGGGGAAGCCGACGCCGAAGACGCCGGCGCCGCGGCTGGTGGCGATGATCGAGGTGTATCCGTCGGACGAGTTCTGCCTGTATGCGAACGTGTCGCCGGTGCCAGCGATGCAGTTCGGCAACGACGGGCAGTACATTGCGCTGAACGGGGGGAAGGACAACGAGTCCGTCAACAAGACGACGTTGACCGATGACATGCCGGTGATTACGAATGCGCCGGATACGGTTGGCGGCGTGCTGCAGCCAGTGACGGATTTGCAGGCGGGGCCGCTGAGCGGGTCGATGTTGACGAGTCCGGTGACTGGGTTTGTGGGCGGGGTGACGTCGATCGGGAGCCAGGCGCCATCGGAGAACTACGCCAACAACGAGAAGTCGCAGGGGAGCAACAATAATCAGTTCGGGCAGATGCAATCGCACGGCGGCGGGCAGGTGCATGAGACGCCGGAGTTGGGGAAGCAGCAGCGGGACGAGTATTCGCAGAACTTCGCGCAGTTATCGGTTAAACCGCAGTTCACGTATTTGACGACGGGGAAGGGTGGTTTTGAGTTGCGGCGGAAGGATCCGCTATCGGCGCCGCCGCGGTACCCGGCGCCGACGCCGAAGACGCGGGTGTTCCATCAGGTGCTGGCGACGGACCGTTTCGGCCCGAGCACCGGCATTGGTTCCGATATCACGCGGGACTGGAACATCGCCTCGATCGGGCTGGTGGTGAACGGCCAGGAGAAGCCGCAGTTTGCAACGATCATGGTGGCGGCCTACGGACTGTTGTTCGTGATCCGGCACTGGAGCGATTTCTGGCGGGCGATGCAGGAGATGGTGCCCAGCTGGGGCTGGGGTGTGACGTTCGATCTGGGCTTCCTGGAAGGCGGGTTGCGGATCCGCTGGGGCTGGAAGGAGTACGAGGACTGGCAGGTGTTCCGCTGGTGGCAGATGGAGATCAACTGCAACCTGGTGCGGCTGATGGTGGAACTGTGGGCGGGCGTGAAGGCGCGGGCGTTGTTCGTGAAGTTCGAGGCGGTGGCGTATGTCCGGATTACGGGCATGTTGAGTGTGAAGGCTTCGATTGAGCGGACGGGGCCGTCGCCGCGCGATGTGGACGGCGAGTTCCAGTTGACGGACCACAAGAACGACAAGAAAGTTGCTTCGTGGGACGCCGATCTGGCGATGACGACGACGGCGGAGGTGGGGCTGCGGGTTGTCATCATTCACGACGGATTCCTGAAGGCGAATGGCGCGTTGAAGACCGGGTATTCGCTGAAGTTCCGGTTCAAGGAGCCGATTGGAGACACGATTGGGCTGACGCTGGAAGGCTATTTCCTGGGCGTTTCGTTCAAGATCACGGCGCAGGTGATCGGCGTGAAGAAGTACATCCAAAAGGAATGGGTGTTGATTCCGGGAGATCCGGACGGGCGGCCGCGGCTCCGGCGGATTCTGTTCCCGAAGGGCTCGCACGGGCAGAAGACGCCGTGGAAGGCGAAGGACCAGTTGGAGCTGATCTGGCAGAAAGTCGCGGCCGAGGTGGCGAAGCTGGACGAGGCGTTGAACGACTGGTATCGCATTCAGCTGGACCTGGTGTTCCGGCGCGACAAGGTGGAGTACGAGACCATGGCCCTAACCGACCCGCGGGCGGAGTGGCCGTGGAGTGAGGACCCGGGCGTATCGATTCAGCAGACGCCGACGGGGTATGCGATGAAGTCCACCGAAGACGCGAAGTGGCGGCAGCAGTGGGTGATCTGCCGGAACGCGTTGGAGGCCAACCGGGTGACGTCGATCTGGGCGGTTTTCGGGGACGACGATATGAAGGGGAAGAGGGAGAAGAAGTATAAGAAGTCGCCGATGAAGGCGATTCCGAAGCTGGGGCGGACGCTTCACCAGAAGGTGGAGAAATCGAAGAACCTGGCGGGGGATATTTTGAAGGCCGCCGATAAGGCGGAGTTGGGCGTGGAGAAGGTGAAGCAGGCGATTGCCACGATCAACATCAAGTTCATCTCGACGCTGACGGCGATTGACAAAGAGCTGGAGCGGTTCGCCGATGAGGATATGAAAGTGTCCGAGGAGGTGTTGGAGAAGATTGAGGAGGCCAAGGAGTGGGCCAAGTGGGGCGTGCACAGCGAGAAGCTGGACATCGACACGCGGGGCACGGTGAACGGGATTGTTGAGGACGCGCTGGAGGACTTCGACATTAAGAAGCTGGCGAAGCTGGTGTACCAGGTTGACACGTGGAACGTCGGCGGAGCGACGACGCAGCCGAAGACGTTTTTGACTGTCGACACGACGAAGATCACGATCCGGCCGTCGGGGATCACGCTGTGGATTGGTGGTACTAGCCACACGATCGCGATTACCGGGAAGAACCATCTGGTTGGGCTACGGAATGCGATCAACGCGGCGGAGCTGGGCGTGATTGCTTCGATTGAGCCGAGCGGGCGGAGCTTCTATCTGGTGCTGAGTCCGGAGCGGCCGTTGATGGGCAATCTGGCGGTGACCGATGGGCCGGCGGGTCCGCTGATTACTGGCCGGAAGTAGAGGGCTGGTGGAGGCGGGCCCATTCGACGCCGAAACGGGCGAGGTATTTGCGGAGGCGATCGGCGTCGTTGGTGGACGCCTTTCGCTTTTGGGAGGCGCTGAAGAGTTCGCGGCCGGCTTCGGAGAGGGAGCGCGAGCGGAGGCAGATTTCGAGGACCTTTTCGAGTTGGAGTTTATCGAAGAGGTCCATGTTGGCGAGGACTTCGGCGGCGACGTGGGTGGCGAGGATTTCGTTGGCCGGTTCGTCCCAGGCGGCGCGGAGACGGTCGGTTTCCTCCCAGACGTCGGTGACGGCGATGCGGCCGCCGAGGGCGAGGGTGGCCATGCGGGTGACGGCGCCGTTGAGATCGCGGAAGTTGCCCTTCCAGGCGGCGGCGGGGGAGAGGGCGAAATCGAGGAACTCCTTGCGGGCTTCCTTGCTGAACGTGACGCGGGTGTTGGTGCGTTGGGCGTAGTTTTCGAGTTCGAATTGCAGGTTGGGTTCGAGGTCTTCGGGGCGGGCGCGGAGGCCGGGGAGGGGGAAGGTCCAGAGGTTGATGCGGGCGAGGAGATCGTCGCGGAATTTGCCTTCGCGGACGCGGGATTGGAGATCGCGGTTGGTGCCGGCGATTAATTGGAAGTCGCTGTGGACGGGGGTATCGGCGCCCATGGGGAGGAAGGATTTTTCTTCGAGGGCGCGGAGGAGCATGGCCTGTTCGTCGAGGCCGAGTTCGCCGATTTCGTCGAGGAAGAGGAGGCCGTTATCGGCGGCGCGGAGGAGGCCGGGGCGGGCGTTCTGGGCACCGGTGAAGGCGCCTTTGGTGTGGCCGAAGAGGGCGGACATGGCGCCATCGCCGCGGAGGGTGGCGCAGTTGACGTCGACGAACTCGCCTTTGATGGCGTGGCGGGATTTTTTGAGTTCGTAGATGCGGCGGGCGAGGCGGGATTTGCCGGCGCCGGTGGGGCCGGTGAGGAGGAGGGGGTCGCGGGTGGCGAGGGCGACGTGTTCGATGCGATCGATCAATTTGTTGAAGGCGGGGTTGCGGGTGGCGATGCCGTTTTTGAGGAACGATACGCCTTCGGCGCTGGCCTGGCGGAAGCGGGAGGCGATGCCATCGTAGCGGGACAGGTCGAGATCGATGATCTTGATTTCGCCGGGGGTGGAGCGGTCGCGGGAAGGGCTGGCTTGCAGGAGGCGACCGGGGATCCAGCGGGCTTCGGTCAACAGGAAGAGGCAGATTTGGGCGACGTGGGTGCCGGTGGTGATGTGGACGAGGTAGTCTTCGTTGTCGGTGAAGGGGTAGGCGCGGGCGAAGGAGAAGAGGGTTTCGTAGACGTGTTCGAAGTCCCAGGCGTCGTCGAATTCGATGGGGTGGAGGCGGACGTCGGTTTCGGGGGAGACGCTGCGGATGTCGTTACGGATCTGGGTGGCGAGGGTGGCATCGCGGCGGGAGTGGAGGAGTTCGAAGCGGTGGAGGATGAGGTCGGGCTGGCGGCAGATGGCGACGGAGGGGCGCCAGGCACGCCAGCGGTCGGCGGTTTTGCCGACGTCGAGGGTGGAGCCGAGGAAACCGAGGACTACGGTTTTCATATCCTTATGTATAAGAGTTTATATCGTATTGGTTTCGAGCGGGGCGGATGGCGTTGTGGAATCAAGCACTTCCGTTTGGCACAGCGCTTGCATATATCACAATGGAGGAACCAACCAAGTGCCCTACAACGTAATCAATGCACCCAACAACGGACTGGTGAAGGCGTGGACCCAAGGGGTTCAGCTGGAGGATGCCGCGAAGGAACAGCTGACCAATGCCGCGCAACTTCCGTTTATCTTTAAGTGGATCGCCGCGATGCCGGATGTTCATTTCGGGATCGGCGCGACGATCGGATCGGTGATCCCGACGAAGGGAGCGATTATCCCGGCCGCGGTGGGCGTGGATATCGGCTGCGGGATGATGGCGGTGCAGACGTCGTTGAACGCGCACGACCTGCCGGACAACCTGAAGAACATTCGCTCGGCGATTGAGAGCGCCGTGCCGCATGGCCGCACGAACCAGGGCCGGGCGGGTGACCGCGGGGCTTGGCACAACATTCCGGAGCGGAATGGCGCCGTGTGGGCGGAGGAGTTGAAGCCGCGCTACGACGCCATTCTGGCGAAGCATCCGAAGCTGGACCGCGGGAACCACGCGAACCATTTAGGGACGCTGGGGACGGGGAACCATTTCATTGAGGTGTGCCTGGACGAGGCGGAGAACGTGTGGTTCATGCTGCACTCCGGGTCGCGCGGGGTGGGGAACCGGATGGGGAACTACTTCATTGAGAAGGCGCGGCTTGAGATGCGGAAGTTCTTCGTCAACCTGCCGGACATTGACCTGGCGTATTTTCCCGAGCACACCGATGGCTTCGACGATTATGTGGAGGCTGTGGAGTGGGCGCAGGATTATGCGCGGCGGAACCGGGACCTGATGATGGAGCAGATCGTGGGCGCGGTGCGGCGGTCTGGCGAAGTTCCGGCGTTCAGCGCGGAGGTGAAGGCGATCAACTGTCATCACAACTACGTGGCGCGGGAGTCGCACTACGGGGAGAATGTGCTGGT
Organism: Bryobacteraceae bacterium; assembly: GCA_044358225.1. Classification (GTDB taxonomy): domain Bacteria; phylum Acidobacteriota; class Terriglobia; order Bryobacterales; family Bryobacteraceae. The sequence goes on from JBIKOG010000034.1 coordinate 24,188, forward strand.
CACTCGGAAGGGCGCGGTGCGCGCTCGGGAGGGGGACATGGGCATTATTCCCGGGTCGATGGGCGCTCGTTCGTACATCGTGCGCGGCAAGGGGAACGCGGAGAGCTTCCACAGCTGCAGCCACGGGGCGGGGCGGGCGATGTCCCGGAACGAGGCCAAGCGGCGATTCACGGTGGCTGATCATGCGCGGATGACCGAAGGCGTGGAGTGCCGGAAGGATGCCGATGTGATTGACGAGACGCCGGCGGCGTATAAGTCGATTGACGCGGTGATGGCGGCGCAGGCGGATCTGGTGGAGATTGTCCACACGTTGCGGCAGGTGGTTTGTGTGAAGGGGTAAGTGTATGTTGATTCGGATTGATGGCGGGCAAGGGGAGGGCGGAGGACAGGTCCTCCGCACCTCGCTGAGCCTGGCGATGGTGACGGGGCAGCCGTTCCAGATTGAGAATATACGCGCGGGCCGGCAGCGGCCGGGTTTGTTGCGGCAACACCTGACGGCGGTGCAGGCGGCGGCGGAGGTTTGCGGGGCTACGGTGGAGGGCGTGGCGTTGGGCTCTACGCGGCTGGCCATTACGCCGGGCGCGGTGCGGGCGGGCGAGTACCACTTTGCCGTGGGCACGGCGGGCAGCGCGACGCTGGTGTTGCAGACGGTGCTGCCGGCGTTGATGCTGGCTGCTGGGCCGAGCCGCGTGATCTTAGAGGGCGGGACGCACAATCCCGCCGCTCCGCCGTTCGACTTTTTGGAGCGAACGTTTTTGCCGTTGCTGGCGCGGATGGGTCCGCGGGTGACGGTGGCGCTGGAGCGGTATGGGTTTTACCCGGCGGGTGGCGGGCGGTTCACGGCGGAGATTCAGCCGGTGGAGCGGTTGGCGCCGTTGGCATTGGGGGCGCGTGGGGCGGTGATGGGGCGGCGCGCGATTGGGCTGGTGGCGAATCTGCCGGCGCATATTGCGGAGCGGGAGATGGCGACGGCGATTGCGCAGTTGGAGTGGCCGGCGGAGGCGCGGGCGATTCTGGGGACGCGGAATTCGAACGGGCCGGGGAACGCTTTGTTGCTGGAGGTGGAGACGGCGGAGGTGACGGAGATTTTCACGGCGTTTGGGGAGTTGGGAGTGAGCGCGGAGGCGGTGGGGCGGCATGCGGCTTCGGCGGCGCGGCGGTATTTGCATTCGACGGCGGTGGCGGGGGAGCACCTGGCGGATCAGTTGTTGTTGCCGTTGGCGTTGGCTGGGGCGGGCGAGTTTACGGCGGTGGCGCTGGATGGGCATGCGACGACGAATATGGAGGTGATTGGGAAGTTTTTGCCGGTTCGGTTTGTGGTGGAGAATCGGGCTTCGCACGTGCGGGTGGCGGTGGGCGGTATACACTCTTAATTTGCCACCGCCCCTGCATGGAATCCGCGTTCTCGATTTTTCTCACGCCCTGGCCGGGCCCTATTGCACGCTGCTGCTGGCGGACTCCGGCGCCGATGTTTACAAGCTGGAACCGAAGCATTTGGGCGATATGGGGCGCGGGTGGGGGCCGCCGTTCGCGGGCGATCAGTCGAGCTTCTTTCTGGGGCTGAACCGGGGGAAGAAGGGGATTTCGATTGATTTGAAAAAGCCTGAGGGGATTGCGTTGTGCAAGGCGCTGATGGCGCGGATGGATGTCGTCATCGAGAACTTCCGGCCGGGGACGATGGAGCGGTTGGGGCTGGGGTGTGAAGCCGCGCGGGCGTTGAATCCGGGGTTGATTTATTGCTCGATTTCGGGGTATGGGCAGGCTGGGCCGTCACGGGATGAGGCGGCGATGGATTTGGTGGTGCAGGCGTCGTCGGGGCTGCTGTCGATCACGGGGACGGAGGATGGCGAACAGACGCGGTGCGGGTATGGCGTGAGCGATATTACGGCGGGGATGTTCGCGGTGATCGGGATTCTGACGGCGTTGCATGCGCGGCATCAGACGGGGCTGGGGCAGTATGTGGACATTGCGATGTTCGACGCGATGATCTCGGCGATGTGTTCCAATTACGCCAGTTTTCTGGGTGATGTTTCGAGCATTCCGGGCACGATGGGGACGCGGTATCCGACCGTGGTGCCGTATGGCGTCTACAACGCGCAGGACCGCGCGGTGGCGATTGCGGTGGGGAGTGAGAAGCTGTGGGCGGCGTTCCGGCATGCGCTGGGGTTGGCCGAAGATGCGCGGTTTGCGACGAACGCGCTGCGGATTGAGAACCGCGTGGCATTGGATGTTTTGTTGAACGCCGCGTTCCTGACGCGGCCGGCGGCGGAGTGGATTACGCGGCTGCGCGCGGATGGCATTCCGTGTTCGCTGGTGTTGAACTTCGACGAGGTGGTGGCGCATCCGCAGAGCCAGTTCCGGAACATGTTTCCGACGTTGCAACACCCGACGGCTGGAGAGCACCGGGTGACGGGGCCTCCGGTGAAGTTGGCTGAGATGCCGACGGCGCCCGCGCCGCTATTGGGGCAGCATACGCGGGCGGTGCTGGGGGAGCTGCTGGGATTGGATGAGGCGCGGCTGGGGGAGTTGGAAGCGGACGCGGTGATTTTTAATTCCCCACTGCGATAAAGAGCGTCTGTGCGCCGGCCGCGCCGCCGAGAGTAAAGGTGAGCGGGGCGGCGTCGTTGGCGGGTACGGCGGGGACGGTGAAGTTGACTTGGTAGAGGCCAACGGCGCCGGGGGCGAGGCCCGCGTAGCTGACGGTGGCGCGGGTGCCTGCGATGGAGAGAGTGAGCGGCGAGGCCAGGGCGTTGGTGCCGCCAGTGACTTGGCCGGCAGGGATGGTTGGCGTCACGGCCCCGAAGCCGACGCCATAGAGCGTGAGCGTTTCGCCGGGTTTGGCGGCGCGGGAGGGCACGCCGGGAATGGCGTTGGCGGGGAGCGCGAAGGTGGCGTTATCGGGGAAGAGCGCGTCGGCGTATTGGCGTGTACCGACCTTGAAAACGGCCGGGGCGTTGAAGCCGGGCTGGGTGGCGTTGACTTGGATTGTGGCGGCGGCGCTGCTGCCGACGGGGGTGGTGACGGTGATGGCTTGCGCGCCGGTGGGGACGTTGGAGGGCACCTGCGCGTTGATCTGGCCGGGGCTGATGTAGGCGATATACGCGGCCTGGCCGCCGATGCGGACGGTGGTGCTGTCGAGCGCGGTGGGCGCGTTGACGCCGTTGAAATCAGCGCCGCCCCAGCTGCGGGAGGTATTGGAGAGGCCGGTACCGTAGATCTCAATCCAGGAGCCCGGGGCGATGGCGGTGAAGGCGCCGAAGCCGGCCGCGCTGATGATGCCGCCGGTGCTGATCACGGGCGAGGCGGCGTCGACGATGATCTGGCCGTATTCCTGTTTGCCGGCGCCGCACTTGGAGCCGTGGATGTAGGTGAGGGTGCGGGCGGGGCCGGTGACGGTGACGGAGTGGGTGGAGGGGAAGGCGGTTTTGGCGGCGATGTGTTGGGGGAAGATGGGATCGTTGCGGCGCTTGTGGAGTTCGTCGGCCCATTGGGTGATGGTCTTGCCGCTGCGCGGGAGCAGGCCGCGGCCGGTGTTTTCGGCGAGCCAGAACATGTCCTCGTAGAGTTCGAAGAACATGCCGTCGGAGTTGTCCCACACGTTTTGGAAGGTGAGGTCGAGTTCTTCGCGCGTGCTGACCTGCTCCTTGTTCACGGTTTGATAGCCGGTCATCTGGCCTTCGGCGCCTTCCTTGACGGCCCAACGATTGGGGCAGCCGCTGCCGATTTCCCAATATTGGAGGTAGCCGCGGTTGGGCTTGGGATGCTGGCCGTCGAAGTTGCAGCCGGTGGGTTTAGCCTTGACGCCGTTGTGCTGCACGACGAAGGGCAGGCCGATTTTGGCCTGGCCGCGGTTCATGATTTCGATGGTCTGTTCGGTGCCGTCGGGGAGGGCGGCGGCGTTGGAAGAGGCGCCGTTGGAAAGCTGGTAGCCGCCGGTCTCGTTCACCTTGGGGAAGCCGTCCTGGATGAGCGCGTAGGCCATGGCTTTGCCAGGGAAGAGCGACTTCATGAGCGCCATCTGTTCGTCGTAGAAAGTGTAGAGGCCCGACGGCTTGTAGCCATCGCCGGCCCAGACTTGCGGGGCGCAGATGCAGCCAGTGTTGCACTCGTTGGGGAGGCGGTTTTCATGGGAGACGAGATTGGCGCCGGAGATCTTGATGTAGGCCAGCGCGCGGTACCAGTCGGCGCGCGTCTTGATGACGCGGGCGACTTCGGTGAGCATGGCGAAATAGAGCTGTTTGTAGGCCGCGCGGGTGGGGTTGCCGAGGTCCATTTTGTTGCCGCAGGCGCCGGGGGCGGGGTTGTCGCCGGCGTCGTCGAACTTGAGGCGGGGCAGGGTGGTGGAGAAGATCCAATCGGGCGTGCCGTCGTCTCCGGCCTTGATGCCGAGGCTGTAGACCTTGCCGTTTTGGATGGCCTTGTCGATCTCGCGTTGCATGATGGTGAAGTCGAAGACGCCGGCGCGCGGGTTGACGTCTTTCCACAGCAGGCGGATGAAGACGCCGGTGGCGGCGGGGCTTTTCCAGGTGCTGTCCATGGTGGTTTCATAAGGCGCGCCACCGGCGCAGATGCGCTTGCCGTTGTCGCCGGCGAAAGTCTGGCGGGTGCCGGCGGGGCAGGTGGCAGCGGTGGTTTCCAGGAAGCCGGCGTCGAGCGGGCTGAGTGTGAAGACGCCGGAGGGGGCGAAGACGGCGGGGCCGGTGAGGTCGGCTGGGTCGTAGGCGCCGCGGGCGTTGCAGAGTGCGGGGTAGCCGGTGGAGGCGTTGGCGGAGACGATGGAATCGGTGCGGGTGAGGCCTTCCCAGCGGACGGTGTCGCCGGCTTTGACGTAGGCGGTTTGGGGGGAGAAGGTGCCGTCGGCGTTGACGCGGATGGTGACGGTTTTGGGCTGCGCGGCGGCGGCGAGCGCGAGGAGGATCAGGAGGGAACAGAGCTTCACAAATAGTCACTCGCAGATCGGTGGTGCGGCGTATCATCATCGTCGTCGCTCGGCATGGCGCGCCAACCCCGGGTCGCTCTTCGAACCACCGTCGAAAGTTTTTTGACCCGAGTTAGCCCGAGCTTCCGAGCCTGTCTCTGAGCGCATGGGACTCCCGAGCAAAAAAACCGAAGGCGGCCACTCCGCCAGCCACCCTTCCAGGGGCGCGCTCCCCGTCCACGCCGCTACCAGTACGAAATCTGAACGCACCGTCATCCGCGAAGAGCTCACCACCGTTGCCTGTTGGCGGCTGAACGATGTCCGCTTCGATTTCGGCAGCTCCTTCGTCGGCCCCGCCGCCGCCCCGGAATTCGATAGCCTCCACCTGGTCTGCCAGGCCCACCCGGGCGCCCCGCTCGCCGTCTTCGGCCACGCCGATCCCATCGGCGACGACGAGTTCAACAAGCTCCTCTCCGGCCGCCGCGCCGAGGCTATCTACGCCATCCTCACCGGCGATTTCGCCCGCTGGGAAAAGCTCTATGCCAACCCGCTCGGCGGCGACTACTGGGGCTCCAAACACATCCAGATCATCCTCGGCGCATTGGGCTACACATCGGGTGATTCCAACGCTATTCGCGAGTTCCAGCAGGCCAACGGCCTCACCGCCGATGGTATTGCCGGCTCCGGCACTCGCGCCAAACTCTTCGAAAGATACTTCGCGTTCCTGTTTCCCAACAAGCTCGCCAAGTCCGCCTTCCTTGCTCGCGGCGCGGACGCCTCCGGCAAGGGCGACTATCAGGGCTGCGGTGAGTTCAACCCCGCCATGGTCTTCTCCCAGGCCGAAGTCGCCGCCTTCGATAGCTCTGGCGATACCACCGCCCGCAACGAACAGAACGGCGTCAACCGCCGCGTCATCGTTCTCTTCTTCCGCCCCGGCACCGTGGTTCCGCCCGATAAATGGCCCTGCCCCCGCGCCACCGAAGGCGCCTCCGGCTGCCGCAAACGCCTCTGGAGCGACGGCGAATTCCGACGCTCCCAGCAGGCCACCCACCGCGAATTCGCCACCACGTCCGACACCTTCGCCTGCCGCTTCTATCACCGCCTCACGGCCGATTCCCCGTGCGAAGGCATCGAGTCGCCCCTTGTCGCCATTGAGATTTTCATCGACGTTCCCCGCGACAACGACGGCGTCCAGGACGAGTTCGAACTTTCCAGCACCGACGGCACCTACCGCCAGACGCTGCCCCGCGATGCCGCCACCGAACGCACGCCCCGCCGCTGCGTTCTCATCTTCACCGATGTCATCGTCGGCCTCTCTTACACACTCATCCACCGCCCCGCGCGCAAAATCAAATGCGTCATCTTCGAGAATATTCCGTTCGAATCGCTCGATGATCTGGGCCTCGTGCCCGGGAATCCGCGCGTCGTCGTCCCCGGCAAATACGCCGGCGAACCCAAGCCCGAGCTCAAGACACGGGACCCGTTGATCCTCGATAGTCCCATCGACAAGGACACGCCCCACATCCGTTACGAAGACCCCCACACCGCATGAGCACCATCATCAGCCCCGCCTTCACCTTCGTGGAATGGAAGCGTTTCGTCTGCAACGAGAAGCCGCAGAACACGTGGTCGCCCGACGTCCATACGTCCACCCAGATTCCCGAATCCTGGCCCCACCAGGAGCCCATCGCCAAGTGGATCTACGTCTTCGCCGAGCAAGGTACCACCAACGCCCGCTGGACCGGCGAGTACTTCTTCAAAGACCGCCTCATCTTCCCCGTCGATCTCACCGCCTGCCGCGGCCTCGAACGCGACCGGCGTCCGCATGCCGAAGACGGCGTCTCCGCCATCTCTCTGCCGTACGAAGTCAACGGCCTTCGCATTACGTACTTCGCCTACGTCAGCCGCGTCCAGCTCCCGTTGAAATTCGTCAAGGAACTGGAGGAACGCGCCCGCCATCTGCTCCTCCACGTCGACCTTGCCGATGTCCCGATCTGCTACGACTACGCCCACCACCACCAGCTCTTCGCCCTCAAGAATCAGTGGTGTTACCGCGCCGTCGACCCGCTCACGGTGGCGCTGAACCTCAGCGCCGAATATCGGGACGCCTGCGACGACCTGATCGGCTACACCACCGGCTACGCCGAACAACCCGAGGCGCAGAAGGAACGCGTCACCGAGCGCGTCCGCAAACGCGTCATCTCCGACGCACTGATTACCCTCCTCGACGCCGACGAGTCCGACGCCCTCGACCTCCGCGCGCAGTTCGCCCCTGGCGGCGAAATCGCCATGCGCAATTTCAATACCGACTTCGAAAAGCAGACCGACTCGCGCGCTCGCGAACGCGACCGCCGCGCCGCTCAGATCTGCTTCTGGTTGAGCGGCGATCTTATGGACTTCGCCCAACGGGTCCATCTCGCCGCCGATGCCGATGTGCCGGCGTTCCTCAACGTGATGGGTGTCGTCATGTCCCGCCTGCAGGAGTCGACGCCCGGCAAACATCTGCTCGCCCGCTGGGTCTGCGACGACTCCCATTGGTTGCATGTGTACGTCGTGCCCCCGTCGCCCGCCGACGGAAATAAGTTCTCCTCGGCCCGCAAAGCCGGCTCGGCCGTCACGGCCATGTGGGGGGAGCTCCTTGGCACCTTCCTGTCTCTCTACAACTCCCAGGAAGCCGCCGCCAAGCTGGTCCTTGGCTGGAAGAACATCACCCGCATCGACGAAATGAGGGTCGAAGTCGAACTAGTCAACGGGAGGGTCCTGAACTACTACCGCGATGTAGTCGACGTCAAAATTACCAACGTCACCATTCGCGCGGACGGCATCGACTACGGCAGATTCCGCGCCTGGATGGCCACCGACGAAGTCGACACCATCAGCCGCGCCTTCGCGTCCTTCTCCGGCGCCATCGAAATTGCCAACGTCGGGCTCTCCCTCAAGGCCCTCCGCGAAGCCGGCATCGTTCCCAATGACTGGGACTCCGCCCTCGCCCTCTTGGGCCTCGCCGGCAGCACCATCGACTTTGGCCTCACTTTTGCCAGTATGGCCTTCAAGGAGAGCTGGAAGAAGTCCGTGATCGTCGTCGGTGGTATCTCCGCCGTCATAGACATCATCTGCGCCGGCTTCGCCGCCGAAGACGCCGCCCAGATGCACGACTATTCCACCATGATCGGCCAGGCCGCGCTCATGGCCGCCGGCCTCATCGCCCTGGGCACGCTCTGCATGGGCTCCGGCGCCGCCGAATCGGCCACCGGCGTCGGTATCCCGATCGGCGTGCTTTCCATTCTCGTTGGCGGCTTCTTCGCCGTCGGCGGCATGCTCCTCATCACCTTGGGCGAGGAAAGCGATATCGCCCTCTTCACCGCCCACTCCGTCTGGGGCGTCGCCTACGGCGGCTACCTCGGCTATGCCTACAAGCCCTGGTCCGAGGGCCCCTTCCGCGAATGGTACGGCCGTCTGGACATCCAGGTCGCCGCCCTCGTCAACATTCTCTGCTCGTTCACGCTGGAGGCCTACAACATCGGCTGGCTGCGCGTCTTCTACGGCAATGTCACAGCCGGCAGCCGCTTCGAAATCACTTTCGAATGCAGAACCGCGGCCGGTGTCCACCGCCCGCAATGCGCCGTCAAAATGGGCACCCGCGAGCTCACCCACGTCGATGGCGATCCGATCCTCATCGACAACCTCCACTTCCGCTTCACCGAAATCGATGGCCGTCAGTGCTTTGAAATTCTCCCCCGCTGGCCCTACGATCGCGAGCCCCGCGGCTGGGGCCACTGCACCGACATCAAATGCACTGTGCTTCTCGATGCCAATGGCGATGGGTCCAACTGGATTCCCCGCACCGGTCCTGTCCCCTTCACCATCGTCGACCCCAGGTGGGGCCTCAACGGCTCCCCGGAAAGCAGCGTCGACTACGAAGAATAACCCACGCGCTATTTTCCGCCACCCACCCCGAACAACACGCCATCCCCGCGCAAATAAATCCGCCCCCCGCTCACCGCCGGCGACGCCAGGAACCGTTCCCCCAACTCATTCTTCGCCAACACCTCCGCCTTCCGCCCGGCCTGCAGCACGAACATCTCCCCCGTCTCGCTCAGCAAATACACCTTCCCATCCCCCGCCACCGGCGACGCAAAGAAGATCCCGCCCAACCGCTCCTTCCACACCACCGCCCCCGTCGCCACATCCGCGCACGTCACCACCCCCACCTCGTTCGTCATGTACAGCAACCCCTGATACTGCAAAATCGACGGCACATACGACCCCCCATTCGGCATCCGCCACAACGGCGCCACCTCCCCCCGCCCGCCAGGCCGCATCGCCCAGATGTCGCTGTTCCGATACCCACGGCTCATGTAGATCACTCCATCGGCAAACACCGCCGACGGGATCGGCGTCTGCCGCTCACTCCCCGCCCACCACAACAGCTCCCCCGTCCCCGGCGCATACGCATCCACCCGCTGGTCCGAATTCACGATCAACTCATCCCCGCGCGGCCCCGCCACCATCACCGGCGTCGAATGCGACACCCGCCCCTTCCCCCGGTCCACACGCCACTTTACCTCCCCCGTTTTCCCCTCCAGCGCCAATAAATACGCGGCCGGCCGGTGGTCCACCAACAGCACCACAAGCCCCTTATACAAAGCCGGCGAACTCCCATGCCCCCACTGATTCGCAAACGGCCCCAGGTCCTTCCGCCAGATCATCTTCCCCTTCAAATCCAGCGCCACCAACTGCCCATTTCCAAACCACGCATACACCCGCTCCCCATCGGAAACCGGCGTCGGCGTGGCCAGATTGTGCTTCTCATGCACCTCCGGCCGCGTCCCCGTCGCCGCCATCCGGTACTCCCAAACGCGCTTCCCATCCCGCCGTCCAAACGCCTCCACCACCAGCTCCAACGCCGGCCCGCCCTTCGCCGAAATCGCCCGCTCCCGCACCGCCAGCGTCCGCTCATCGCGTGCCAACCGCGGGTCGCTCCCGTCGCCGGTTTCGTAACTCCCCGCCTGCGAAGTGACAATCACCAGGTCCCCAACCACAATTGGCGACGACGTCCCCGTCCCCGCCAACTCCGTCCGGAATGCCACGCCCTTCCCCGCGCTCCACGCCACCGGCAGCTCCGTCTCCGTGGTCAATCCCAAACTCCCCACGCCCCGCCATCCCGGCCAATCCGCCGCTGCCAAAGTCATGCACAAAACCCACGTGATTTTCACACCGCCAGCATAGTGGCCTTCCACCTGCACGTCAATCCGCATGCGCCCCGTTCTCGTCCTCCTCGCCGCCACCCTTCTCTCCGCCCAGTCCGATCCTCCCAACCGCGTCGGCCGCCTCAACTACGCCAATGGCCCAGTCTCCTTCCAGCCCGCCGGCGAATCCGACTGGCTCGACGCCCCCATCAACCGCCCCCTCGTCCCCGGCGATAGCCTCTGGTCCGGCAACGGTGCCCGCGCCGAACTCCACATCGGCTCCACCGCCCTCCGTCTGGCCCCCAATACCGCCTTCCAGCTCTTCAATCTCGACGATCAGTCCGTCCAAATCCGCCTCTCCGAAGGCACCCTCTCCCTCCACATCCGCCAGCTCCAGCCCCGCGAACGCTTCGAAATCAATACGCCCAACCTCGCCTTCACCCTTACCGCTCCCGGCGAGTACCGCATCGACGCCAACCCAGACGCCCAAACCACCACCGTCACCATCCGCGATGGCAACGGCGAAATCAGTGGCGGCGGGCAGTCATTCACTCTCAATACGCGACAGCAGGCGGTCATCACCGGCGATCAGAATATCGACTACCGCGTCCACTCCGCCCCCATCACCGACGCCTGGGACCAATGGTGCATCACCCGCGATCGCCGCGAGGACCAGTCCCAATCGGCCCGCTACGTCTCCCGCGAAATCCCCGGCTACGAGGACCTCGATCAGTACGGCGCCTGGTCCAATCAATCCGGTTATGGCGACGTCTGGATGCCCAACGGCGTCTCCGCCGGCTGGGCCCCCTACCGCGATGGCCACTGGGCCTGGATCACTCCCTGGGGCTGGACGTGGATCGACGATGCCCCCTGGGGCTTCGCGCCCTATCATTACGGCCGCTGGGCCACGTTCGGTAACCGCTGGGGCTGGATCCCCGGCCCGCGCGGCATGTCTCCCACGTATGCCCCCGCCCTCGTCGCCTGGATCGGCGGCGCCGGCTTCTCCGCCTCCGTTGGCTGGTTCGCCCTCGGCCCGCGCGAACCCTACTTCCCGTCCTATCAGGTCAGCCAGAACTACTTCCGCCGCGTCAACAGCTCCAACACCGTCTTCAACACCGTCACCATCAACAACTACTACCAGAACCGCGCCATCAACAGCATCCAGTATCGGAATCGCAATACCCCCAACGGCATCACCGCCATCCCGCAGGACAACTTCGCCACCGGCCGCCGCACCGGCCAAAATGGCAGAACCGTGCTGCCATCCCAGCCTGGCAATACGCAAATCTTCAACAACCCCAACGTCACGCCGCGCCGCGAAAGTGTCCTCGGCGTCCGCGGCCCTGGTGGCGCCGCCCCGCCCGCCCGCGCCTTCAGCCGGCCCGTCGTCGCCCGCACCCCGCCCCCGCAACCCCCCGTGCCCTTCAGCCGCCAGCAGGAGCAGTTAAACCGCACCCCCGGCCGGCCACTCCCGCCTGCCGCCATCCAGCAAATGCACCAGGCCGATCCCACCCCCGCCCCGCGAGTTCGCGTCATCGAGCGCAATCCGAATCGCGGTGGCCCTGCCCAGCAACCCAACCGCTTGCCCCAGCAAGCCCAACAACCCCGTGAAAACCCGCGTCAGCAACAGCACCAGGACCGTCCCGCAAAGGAAGATCGAACGGAACGCAAAAAGAAATGATCATTAAGTGGCAATTGGCAATTAGGTGCCACTCACTGTTATCCACCTTAATTCCCGGCTCGTCCGAATAACTTCCCCATTCCCAACGCCTTACAAGAGTTTTTCGAACACGTAAAAAGACACCCACCCGCCTGTCCCCCCTAAAAACTACAATAAATCCACCATGCGCCTTGCCGCGTTCTTCCTCCTCGCCACCGCCGCTTTCCCCCAGCGCCACATCACCCAGGGCCGCGCCCAAACCATCACCGAAAACCTCTACAAATGCCCGCAAACCGTCAATAACCACCGCACCAGCGCCGTCGGCCGCATCACCGCCACCGATGGCACCGTCCTCACTGTCCCCGCCCAAACCGCCTACCCCGCCCGCCCCACAGCCGACCTCTACAACGAGTGCGCCTCCTCCAACCCCATAAAGCCCGTCATCATCGACCCCGACGGCGAACTCATCACCGCCCACATCGTCGCCGACAACTACTTTGAACTCTACGTCAACGGCACTCTCGTCGCCACCGACAATACCCCCTACACCCCCTTCAACTCCGCCATCGTCCAGTTTCGTGCCAAACGCCCCCTCACCTACGCCTTCAAGCTCGTCGATTGGGAGGAAAACCTCGGCCTCGGCACCGAACTCATGCGCGGCGACCCGTGGTACCCCGGTGACGGCGGCCTCATCGCCCGCTTCTCCGACGGCACCGTCACCGATCACACATGGCGTGCCCAATCCTTCTACATCGCCCCCCTCAACACCCCATCCGACGTCACCGAAAAGCCCGGCAACATCCACGACACCTCCGCCCTCGGCCGCGTCCATCCCCACGCTAAGAAGCCCCCCTGCCAGGACAAGTGCTTCGCCGTCCATTACCCCATCCCCGCCAACTGGGCCTCGCCCAACTTCAATCCCCAATGGCCCGCCGCCGTCGAATATACCGACGAAGAGGTCGGCGTCACCAACCTCCCCGCCTACACCAAATTCCCCAACCACTTCCAGGGCGCCCGCTGGATCTGGTCCTCCAATCTCGTATTCGATAACCTCGTCTTCATCCGCAAAACCGTTCCGTGATGGCCCCAATCTCCGGCCGCCAACGCTAACCACGGCATGAAAACCCTCGCCATCCTTGCCGCCCTCCTCCTCACCAGTTGCACCTCCCCGATAGACCCCCTCCCCTCCTGGAACAACACCCCCGCCAAAGAGGCCCTGCTCGCCTTCGTCAAGAACGCAGTCAACCAGGTCCCCCTAGCCGACCGCGTCGCCGTCTTCGATAACGACGGCACCCTCTGGGTCGAACAGCCCCTCTATACGCAACTCCTCTTTGCCGCCTCGGAAATGAAAACCCGCGCCTCCCAGCACCCCGAATGGCGCGCCAATCCCAACTTCGTCAAAATCATCGACGGCCCGCCCGACGCCATTCTCTCCCTCGCCCCCGCCGATCAGTTCGCCGCCGGCTTCGCTGTCCACGCCGGCCGCACTGTCGAGGAATACTCCACCGCCGCTTCCCGCTGGCTCGCCACCAACCAACACCCCCGCTTCCACAAGCCCTATACCCAGCTGGCCTATCAGCCCATGCTCGAACTCATCGCCCATCTCCGCGAAAACGGCTTTCAGGTCTACAGCGTCACCGGCGCCGAAATCGGCTTCGTCCGCGTCGCCAACGAACAGGCCTTCGGTATCCCCCGCCAACACGTCATCGCCACTCTGCTCAAATCCAAATTCGAAGCCGCCCGGCTCCAGGCCCTGCCCGATGTCCTCCTCATCGACGATGGCGACGGCAAGCCCATCAGCATCCAAAACGTCATCGGCCGCCGCCCCATCCTCGCCATCGGCAACTCCGACGGCGACCTTCCCATGCTCCAATACACCGCCAACGGCCCCGGCCCCCGCTTCACCGCCCTCGTCCATCACGACGACGACGAACGCGAATTCGCCTACGACCGCGCCTCCCCCGTCGGCCATCTCGATAAGGCGCTCGATGCCGCCACCGACAGCGGCTGGCCCGTCCTCAGCATGAAGAACGACTGGCGCCAGATCTTCCCAAAAACCGGGAAATGACGATCTTTCCGCCGCCACCGCGCCTGGAATGACATATGGCGCAAACGGCTATCGTTACCCTCCTCGCGGCACTCGCGGCCCTCACCGCCTGCGGCCTCTTCGCCCGCGAACGCCTCTGGGCCAACGGGAAATCGCAAACCGTCGAACTGGCCGATCTCGCCACCCTCCGCGCCCCGGAAGGTCTCCGCTACATCCCCCATCGCAAGCTCCCCAACGGCGACTCCGAACCCTACGAGTTCGAGCGCCATTACAAGTCCCATCTCAACGGCCAAAGCTCCAATTCCGAAAATCTAACTATCACAATCCACGCCGAAGACCGTCCCGTCGAACCCGGCGAAGGCCGCTGGCTCTGGACCGTCAAGCCGGAAATCTACCATCGCGATCCCGTCCACGAACCCTCCTGGAGCATCCGTCTCATCGACCGCGAAGCCAACATCGAACTCGACTGGCGCGGCTTCCAGAAGCACTACACCGTCGAAACCGCCAAACGAAATCTGCAATGGATGGCCGAAACCATCGTCACACCCAATCGCAAAGCCTGGTTCCAGGCCCGCCGCGATTGGCCTACCGACGGCTGGCGCGACAATCTCGCCCACAACCTCCCCCGCGTCCAAAGCGAACTCGCCGCGCTCGGCATGCCCCCCGCCATCGAAGGCCAGTGGGCCGCCCACGGTGACCTCCGCTACACCATTGATCACGATCGCCCCCAGCACTTCCTGCTCGCCCTCCAGCTCGGCACCGAGCCCAAGCTCAGCTACCCCGTCGACATGCACGGCCCAGTCACGCAGTACACCTTCGTCGATGGCCGCGTCTGGCAGCAGAACCGGAACGACGGCGGCATGCTCGAAAAACCGGAGCTCGAACGCCTCCGTCCCGAATGGACCGAACCGGGCAACGTCTATTACTACAGCATCCAGAAGCTGAACCTCTGGGGTACGCCGCACGCCAGTGTGAAGGAGCTGATCGACCAGGTCCGCCAACTCCAATCCCGGCACCGCGCCGGCACTCTCATCACCGAAGCCCCGCTGCGCTAAAACGCGTGGCCCGCCCGCGCCGGTTTCTCCGCTTAGAGGGGTGGAGAACAATCCATGTCACCGGCCAAAACCATCACCATCCTCACCCTTGCTGCTCTGATCGGTTGCGCCCCCGTCGCCCGCATCAAGCCAGTCCCCGCCGCCATCACCGCCTCCGCCGACCCGGCGGATACCGAGGTACTAGCGGCCGTCGAAACCCTCCGCGGCCTGGCCGTCGAAGAAACAGAATGGCGCCAAAGCCCGCTCTTCGAAAGAGTGCTCGACGGGCCGTTCGACGCCATTCTCTACCTCGCCCCGGCGGAGCGTGTCGCGCTCGTTGCCAGCGCCTTCTACGCCACTACTCCCACTGCGCCTTGAAACGCGGATACTGCGCCAGGGTCGCCTGCGTCCACATCGAAGGCAGGCCCGTGAACACCACCGGATCGATGCCGATCGCCGGCGCCTTGCGGAACAACAGGTGGGCGTTCATCAACAGGGCGCCCAACTGCCCTTCCGTCTTGGGCAAGGCGTTAAACGTGCCGAACCAGCGGCCCTGCTTCACGGCCTCAATCGCCCCTGCGCCGGCCCCGGCGCCCACGATGCGCACGGTCAGGTTCAACTGCGCCGCCGCCTGTTCCACGCCCAGGGCCATCTGGTCGCCGGAGGCCACCACCAGGTTGATCTCCGGGTGCGCCGCGAACTGCGCCAGCATCACCTGCTTAGCCGTCGTGGCCGTATAGAACGCCTGCTCGGTGCCCAGCAGTCGGTAGCTGGAATTCAGCGCCACGGCCTGTTGCGCCGCCGTGTAGCCCAGCGTGTCGATGGCGAACGATGACACCCCGGCGACATAGAAACGTTGCACTGCGAAAGGCCCGCGCAGGCCTGCGGAATGATGGACTTCACGGCCGCGGCCCAGCTGGTGGCGGGAATGAAGCTGGCGCCCACCTGACCGGGGACCTGCGGCTGCACGGTGCCTGTGTCGGGGCCGATGGGGAGGTCCGTGGCGACCACGGGCACGCACTTGGCCTTGGCCTCGGTGACGCACGGAATGATGCCCACGGCGTCGGCGGCAGAAACAAAGAGCCCGGTGTATTTGTTCAGCGCCAGCGCCGCCCGGCACTGCGCCAGTTGCGTGGCGCCGTTGAAGCCGGCAAAGTAAGGTTCGACGGTGGCGCCGGTGGGCGTCATCACCTCGCGAAGGCCGGCGAGCGTGGCGTTGTCGTAGGTGTTGTTGGGGTCATTGGCCAGCCAGGCGAAGACGCGCCGGGGCGGATCGGCCAGCGCGAGGCCAGCGGAAAAGAGGCACAGCGAGGCGCCGGCCGCCAGAGTGCGGCAGAGGGAAGAGAAGCGATTCATGGGTCTAAAGGGCTTTCGTTGAGTAAAGTGGTGCGGCGCTGGAGTGGCGCGCATCAGGTACAGCGGGAATTCGCTGGGAAACGGCTAACAGGAAAATCGTGCTTGTCCCGTCGTGCTTCTGTCCGCCCTGCATCTGTCCGTCGTGGTCTGATCCGCTCGAACCCTCGTCAAATCCCGCGCTGCCCCGGCAGGGTTGGGGCATTTCACCCACTCCCCCAGGAATAGAGGGCCAAAAACCGCCCATTTGCCTGGAACTTCGATTGCATGAAGAGTCAGCAGGAGGTTTACAGACAACATCCATGACAACCGTAATTGCAATCTGGATCGCATTGGGAATCGCAACGATCAGCTTGGCGATTTATCGCAAGGTCCTTGCGCAGCATGAGGACACCAGCATTCACTTGGCTCACGGCGGAGCCACGATGGTGGAAGGTCAGGCGGCGATGGCCGCCAAGCTGGCCGCTATTGATAAGTACGGCAAGCTGCTGACGATCGCCACCTTCGTCCTCGGCTTGGGCATCGGCTGTGTGTATGTGTACGAGGCCCTGCTCGCCGTTCCGGTGTAATCGCACCGAAGCGAGCCGAAAATCCAACTGACCGGGCCCCCGGCCCGTGACCGCGTTGCCATCCCGCCTCCCCCCTCGACGCAGTTGCCGCTGGTGGTCCGGTTTTGCCTTTCAATCCCGGAATCGCCTAGTCAGGAACGTGGATACTTCAGCGCAAACACCACGTTCATTGGACTCCGGCCCGAATGACGGACATAATCCACGGAGCCATAGTAAACGAACGGCGCTCCCTTACCTCCCGCAAGTTTTTCCTCTCGCACGAACAGGTGAATTGCGATTCCCTTCTCGGCGTGGTGAATCAACTCCTGCCCGCGCTTACTCTCCGGCGTTGTCTGGTTCTGGCTCATCCACTGGAACGTCCCATCGTCAATCCAATGATCAACATACTGATGATCGGCTGACTTTCCCCGCTTACTCAGCGTGACCAGCAACACATGGGAATTCAGTTCATTCAACACAACGTGCCCCACGTTCCAATTGCCGGGATTAAACGCCAAGCCGAACAACGGCGCGATATCCTCCCGCATAATGGGTTTCCCAACCATCATCTCCAGCGGCGAGATGATGTCCTTCAGTCTCGCCAAGGTTCGAAATTCATCCGTTGCCACCATGTCCGAATAGGCTGGGTTGTTCGCGCGAAGGATGTAGTCGTTCGGTCCGCGTTTGACGACCGTTCTCAGCAGGTACTGGTAGTCGCCGGTTTCGTCCTGCCGCTCAATCACTAGAACGGAACCGGTGATGGATCCCGCACTGGAAGGCGTAATTCGCTCCAGCAGTAGATAGTCGCCATGGCGAACTGGCTGTTTCCCACCGTCCATCGAATTGCCAACAGCCCTCGCGACAAAATGCTTTTGCGGGTCCAGTTTTCCGAACTGCTCTCCGAAATGCCGGAACTCTTCCGCGTCCGCTGTCCCGGTCCGGAAGTGGCCGCAAGCGATCTGAATGTTGGGGAAGTACGGAATGGCAACCGAGTGGCGCGGGGCCCGGTCAATCGGGATGATATCCGCCCGCCTGCCCTCATAGGTCGCTAGCTTGTAGTCCACGATCTCCTGGACCAGGTCCGGAAAGGCGTCGTCCTGCACAGCAAACTGGGCAACAAGTCGATCCTCGTCGATCCTGAAGAACGGCTTCGCCTCGCCCGTGTTTCCGCCAATCCAAGCATTCACTGGATTTCCGCGCCAATACTGCCGCCACTCTCGTCCTGACCCATCTTTGTACTGACTGGGAACATCCACCAACAACGAACGGCGGCGCTGCAGAACATCCCACGACCGTCGGGCCAGGTCAGCCAGTGAGGGCGGTGTCGCCCAACCATCCAACTCCTGAAACGCTTCCAGAAGCACCATCTTGTAGCTCTTGACCATCTTGGTCTTTTCCAGTTCGCGAAGGAACTCCAACGGAGGGCCCTGAAGTGGCGTTTCCAGATCCTCCTTCTTCTGGACTAGTTCAAACCAACTGCCTGTCTGCTGTCGCACGCGAGTCAAGTTTCCACTTGCCCTGTAGAACTCCAACAGCGTTGGTCGGCGACCGAGACTTCCCTTGAGAGCGTCATAGATTTTTTCAGCGCCCAGAGATTCGAGGGATGCCAAGAATTCAACCAGCCTCAAATCAAAGTTGACGAAGCATCCCTCGGGCAGTTCCAACCTGCCCGCCGCCGCTTCGCGGGCAAACCGCGCAAGATCGCCATACGTAGGCCCGATACCCAGCAACGCCTGTGGCTTGTGCAGGAAGCCGTGGTGGTTTCCGATAAAGTCCAACGCCACCAAGCGTTCCTTACCGGGTGCGCGACGCAAACCCCGCCCCAGTTGCTGCAGAAACAGAATCTTCGATTCCGTCGGTCGCAGCATCATCACGGTGTCGATCTCCGGTAAGTCCACGCCTTCGTTGAACAAATCAACCGAGAAAATCACCCGCAACTCACCCGTACGCAACTGCGCAAGCGCTTCGCCCCGGCTCGTTGCCGATTGCCCGTGAACCGCCGCCGCCCGGATCCCCGCCTTTGTAAACTGCTCCGCCATGAAATCGGCATGGCGAATCGACACGCAAAAGGACAGCGTTCGCTCCTTCGCGTGTTCCCTCCATTTCGCCAGCGCATGACGCGCCCGTCCCAGTGTCGCGAGCTTTACCGACAAAACATTCAAGTCGAACCGACCGTTCCTCCATGGAATCTCGCGGTAGTCAACCGTCTCGTCAAAGATCCCGAAGTAGCTGAATGGTGCCAGCAACCCCTCGTTCACTCCCTCAACCAGGTCGAATCGAAATACCAAATTGTCATCGCAAAGCGAGAGAATATCCGACTGATCAGTGCGGTCCGGTGTTGCGGTCAAACCCAACAAGAATCGAGGTTCAAAGTGTTGCAGAAGCCTGCGGTACGTCGCGGCCGCCGCGTGATGAAACTCATCGACAATCACATAGTCAAAGTGATCCCGGGCAAATCTTCCCAGATGGGTGGTCTTACCCAGAGTTTGAATGGACGCGCACAACACATCCACATGCTCATCCCGGCGCTGATCCTGGTAGAACCCCACAGAAGCCGTTGGCCGAATGCGCAGAAACGTCTCTGCTGCCTGTTGAAGTATCTCTTCGCGATGGGCGACGAACAAAACCCGTTTCGCCCCGGTGGCACTGACATCAAACGCGGCCAACCAAGTCTTCCCAAGACCAGTCGCCATCACCACTAAGCCACGCCGGTAACCCTCATCGCGCGTATTCGTTAGCGCCTCGAGCGCACGCTCCTGAACCGATGTCGGCGCCGGTGCCGGTTCGGTCTCATGACTCCCGGGTTCCACGATCCGAAGGGGCAGCGCGCGTCTGGCGCGGTATCGTCGAATCCAATCGTCTGTCAGGGCAACCGTTCTTGCGTCACAAAACAAATCCTCAAATCGGTTTCGCGCTTCCAGAAAGCCACTGTCGCCGGGATAGCTGATTCGATAGTTCCATTCCAGGCCCTCCTGCAATGCTTGCCGGCTAATATTACTCGAGCCGATGAATGCGGTTCCCTGTAAACGCCCAGCGCCGTCGAACCTGGTGAACAGATAGGCCTTGAGATGAAAGCTGCTGCCTTTCGACTCGTATACCCGAACGTGAGCACCGCTCTGTTGGAGAAGCATGAGGAGCGCCAGCGCGTCTGGATCCGTAACGTCCAAGTAATCGCTCGTAAGCACGCGAACCCGCGCGCGTCGATCTGCCGACAGTGCATCAAGCAAATCAGGTAACAGTAACCGGAGTCCCGTAGTCTTGATAAACGCCACGGCAATGTCGACCTCGGTCGCCCGCGCAACTGCTTCACACAAGTGTGGAAGAAACGGGCTCGCACCACCCGGAATGAGCTTGTCCACGGAAACAGACCGGCGCGTTGCGATCGCATTGAGCCAACGTTCAGTCCGCCCGGGGCGCAGGTCGTTGCTAGTCCAACACTCCATCGTCCCGGCATCGGGCAATGCATTAAACCATCGCCGCATCGCGGTTTCATCAGCGTCCGTAAAGTGACGGCCCTCGGAGTGCCGCTCTCCGCTTCCCAGTCGAAAACTGAGATAGAAAGCACCGCCCGGTTTCAATGACTGCCACAACTGCCCCAGTACGGCGGGCAGTTCAGCCTCAGGTACATGTAGCAAGCTCGCGCATGCCCACACACCGTCATAGCAATCGACTTCATCAATCTCCGCGAACGACCGAACCTTGACGTCACCCTCGGTGAAGGCACTCGCCAACGCCACCAGTTCCGGAGAGGCATCGAACGGCCGCACCCGGTATCCCAAACTGCGAAATGCCCTCGTGTCTCGGCCCGACCCGCAACCCGCGTCGAGGATCAATCCCCCAGCTGGTATGGCGGACAAGAATCGTTCGTGAAGCGACGATACATCCACATATGCAGTCCCCTCGAAATACAAAACCGCATTCTTCCGGTAATAGGCAAGCGTATCCTTCATGCGCTAACTAGTGTAGTGCTTCGGTAATTGTAACCAGTATTCGATTTCCGACGCCTCTACAATTGAGGTGCTGGACTTTCATGCGCGTTGCTCCGCCAATCGAACTCTCCGCTGAACAGCGAACCACGCT
>JBIKOG010000210.1:0-13691 GCA_044358225.1 Bryobacteraceae bacterium
AACTGGATTGGGTACACTCTGTCATAGCGAAAGCCGTTTTGTTTGGTTCGTAACTGCTTGTGTGGAAACACAGTTATGCCAGATTTAACGGCTTTTTGCCATTACTTTGTGAGAAATGCGGGCTAGCGCTCGCTGCCTGTTGTTGTGCACGCCGCGGGCCAGTCGGGAGCCGTGTTTTGGCGTGGGCCGTTTCCTGTGGCCGGGCCAATCCCATAGACTACGGAATGATATGCAAAAGGGGTTCACGAGAAGACCAAGGCCGGATGCGCCGGGGATGGCGGGGCCGAACTACATTACGCCGGGCGGATTGCAGCGGCTGAAGGACGAAAGCCGGTTTCTGCTGACGCGGGAGCGGCCGGCGGTGACGGAGGTGGTGGATCCGGTATTGGCATTGTCAGAGCCAACGGGGCGGCTCTGGCGCGACGGCATATCAGCTGGACAGCGCGGGATTGCCGGGCGGTCCGAGGTCCCCTGCAACCGGGAGGATCGTGGGTCAAAGCGCATCCATTAAATGCGGGACACGATGTGGACAGGGCCCAGAAAGTTTTGATAAAGTACCGGCCAGTAGAGGGGTAAACTTAATGTTTCAGAAGCGCGTGTTCGCACTGCTGCTTTGCACGTTGGCGTTGATAACGCCAGCGGCCGCGCAGGTGCTAAAAGGCCAGATTTTAGGAACAATCACCGATCAATCCGGCGGGGTGGTGCCGGGGGTGAAGATCTCGATCACCGAGACAAGAACGAACTTTCAGAGAAGTTCGGAGACGAATGAGGGCGGGAGCTTTGTCTTCGTCAATTTGGATCCGGGCGACTACAAAGTAGAAGCCGAAAAACAGGGATTCAGCAAGACGCTGCGCAGCGGCATTGACCTGCAGCCGAACACGACAGCGCGTGTGAATTTTGAGTTGGTACCGGGCGCGGTGACGCAGACGGTGGACGTGAGCGCGACCGCGGCGCCGCTGCTGCAGACGGACCGCGCGGACACAGGCGGCAAGATTGAGGCGGCACAGCTGATCAACATGCCGATGCTTTATAACCGGAACTACCAGAGCCTTCTGGTGCTGGTGCCTGGCGTTGGGAAACCGTTCCGGCCGCACTCGGAGTTTTATAACTCGCAGGACTCGCTGTCGGTGCGCGTCAACGGGCAGGGGCGGCAGTTCAACAATTTCCAGATTGAAGGAATCGAGAACAAGATCGACAACGGGAACCTGACGGCGCTGGTGCCGCCGGCGGAGGCGATTCAGACGGTAGACGTATCGACATCGAACTTCGATCCGGAGTTCGGGAACGCCGGCGGCGCGGTGACGAACGTAACGTTGAAGAGCGGTTCGAACGACTTCCATGGGAGCTTGTTTGAGTTTCACCGGAACGAGAACATTCAGGCGCGAAACACGTTCGCGGTGACGAAGGCGCCGACGGTCTACAACCAGTTTGGCGGCACGTTAGGCGGACGGATCATCCGGGACAAGCTGTTCTTTTTCGGCGATTACCAGGGAAGCCGGGATCATTTGGGGCAGGTGAACCGGGGTGGCTTACCCGGGGCGACGTTCCGGACGGGAAATCTGGCGGCAGGCGGATCGACGATCTACGACCCGCTCACGGGCACAGCGGCGGGCGGCGGGCGGACGGCGTTCGCGGGTAACATCATCCCGGCGAGCCGGATCAGCCCGATCGCGAGGCGGATCCTTGGCTTTGTGCCGGAGCCGAACATCGTGGCGGCCGAAGGCCAGGTGAATTATCAGCAGAACAACGTGCGTATTAAGACGCTGGATCAGGCCGATTCCAAAGTGGATTGGGTGATCGGGAGCAACGACCGGATCGCGGTGCGGTACAGCATTCAGAAGGCGAACGTGATTGACCACGGCCTGTTTGGGCCTGGGGGGATTTATGGCGGATTCCGGAATGGCGGATTTGGCGCGAGCGGCCCAGCGCGGACGCAGAGCGCCGGAATCAACTATTCCAAAGTGCTGACGCCGACGCTGGTTTGGGAGTCGCGTGTGGGTGTGGTGCGGAACCGGAACGACGCATTGGCTTCGGACACGGGCAAGAACACTTCCGAGGAGATTGGGATTCGCGGGGCCAATCTGGACACGTGGACGAGCGGATTGTCGGAGATCCGGATCAACGGATACGCCGCGCCGCTGGTAGGTTTTTCGCCCAGTCTTCCGTGGGCGCGAAGCGTAACGTCGTTTGGCATTGTGAACAACTTCTCCAAGACGTTTTCCAAGCACATCCTTCGTTTCGGCGTGGATATTCGGCGAGAGCGGAACGACTTGCTGCAGACGCAGACTTTTAACCCGCGCGGCCGATTCGAATACAACCCGGGGCAGACCGGGGACGTGGCCGATACGCGGCGGAATTTCGCAAATTCGTTCGCGGCGTTCCTGCTGGACGTACCCAGCCAGAGCGGCCGCGATTTGCCGTTCGTTTTCCCGGCGCGCCGGGAGTTGACCTGGAATTTCTACATCCAGGATAAGTGGCAGGTGAGTTCGAAGTTGACGGTCGACTTCGGCGTGCGTTTGGAACGGGAACGGGGCAGCCAACCGCGGTTCGCGGGAGGCTACTCGAATTACAATCCGGCGAACAACACGCTGGAACTGGCCGGATTGGGCAACATCCCTTTGAACATCGCGCAGGCGAACAACAACTGGGGTCCAAGGCTGGGTATCGCTTACCGTTTCAACGACAAAACGGTAGTGCGTACGGGATTCGGAATCAGCTTCTTCCCGCGACGGATGGGGCAGTTCAACTTCCCGATTCTGCAGAACAACGGATTCCCGTCGGCGAACGCATTCGTGCCGGCGGCCGTGACGATGACGACCGGATTCCCGCCGTTTTCGCCGTTCGTGCTCCCCTCGAATGGCGTCATCGAGAACGCGCCGCTATCGAACGGCTACAACATTACGCCGTACGACCTGGCGAGCCCCTATGTGCAGAGCTGGAATCTGGCGGTGCAACGGGCGTTGCCGTGGAAGTTTGCCCTGGATGTGGCGTACGTGGGCAACAAGGGTGTGAATAACCAGTCGAGCATTAACATCAATGCGTCGATGATACCTGGGTCGGGGAACAATGGGCGCCCGCTGTTCCAGCGGTTCCGGCGGGCGACGGATACGTCGATGCCGGTCGGCACGTCCACCTGGTACAACGGGCTACAGTTGAAACTGGACCGGAAGGTCGGCGACGGGTTCTTCATCACCACGGCCTACACGTTCAGCAAGGGCCTGAACTACACCGAGGACGACGGTGGATTGGCGATCAACCTCAACGTGGGTTTGAACAAGGCCCGGATGAATGACAACCGCACGCATGTCTTCACGCAGAGCTACATGTGGTCGCTGCCGTTTGGGAAGGGCAAGAAGTGGGCGACCAGCGGCGCGGCGAATTGGCTGGCTGGCGGATGGCAGATCCAGGGCCTTTTCAGCGCGATGACGGGGACCTGGTTCTCGCCTTCGGTATCGGGTATCGTGAATGCTCCCGGGAACGCCGACCGGCCGAACTTTATCGCGCCAGTCAAGATTCTGGGCAACACGGGGCCTGGGCAGAAGTACTTTGACCCGGCATCGTTCGCGACGCCGGCGCAGAACACGCTCGGCAATGCGGGGCGGAATATTATTCAGGGCCCTGGAATCGGCAACTTCGACGCGGCACTGCACCGGAACTTCCAGATTAAGGAACGGATGCAGTTGGCGTTGCGGATTGAGGCGTTCAACTCGACCAACACGGCGCACTATAACAACCCGAACGGGAATGCACAGTCGCCGCAGTTTGGGGAAATCAACGGGGCCGAGCAGGATCAGCGGCAGTTCCAGATCGGGTTGACTCTGCGGTTCTAGTTTTCTTGCATTCGGCGTTCAAAGGCCCGTTCCTCGTTTGACGAGGGACGGGCTTTTTCTTTGACTTTCAGCATTTCGTGGCGCACTTCGGTCAGGGTTGTTTGGCGTGTCTTTTTGAGGGCCGGGCGATTGAAAACGCCTGTGCGCTTTATGTCGTCGATCCGTCTGGCCGTTCAGGTGGAGATGACGCGGTGGAGCGCCGGTTACATGTCTCTCCGCCGTTCGCGGAGGGCGGCCTTTCCAGACCGCCGCGACTGAACACCACGTGTCAAATCAGCATCCGCAATGCTGCCGAACCACTTTATAATCCTTCTTCGTGGTGTTCTTGCAGTCCTTGTAACGGACATAGCGGATGAAAGTGGACTGCTGTTTGACCAGGCACAGATAGATGGTCTGTTTGCAGTATGGAGAGCCGTCTTGCCGCCATGGGCCCCAACCGCTGCAGCCGAACAAACGGGCCGGCTTCGGGGGCGTGTTGCCTTCGCCGCCCAGGTAGTAAACGAAAGGGGCAGCCCCATCGGCCGAACGCTCAACAATCATTTGAGAATGCACAGGGCGTTCCCCCGCCGCCGGCCGGAGTGGGATCACGGTGACCGTGCCTGCCCGCCCGGTGAGCACCCGGGCGTTTGCGATATCGACCACGGCGCCCTCGTCCTGGATCATTTGGAGTTGCGCGCTGACATCGGGCTGCGCCCGGAGAGCTTGCAGCGCGGCGGTGCGGGTCGCCGCTGGCGCTGGCTGCAATTCGGGTGATGGCGACGGTGCCGGTGGCGGAGTCTGAGCGACCAACATGGCTGGCAGACCGGTGGCTAGAAAACGACGTCGATTCATAGTGATGTTCCTCTCACTGAAGCTTGCGGGAAAGTCGCGGTTACGAGGTCATCGTCAGTTGCTATTACTGAAAGTGACAGCAGCTTCCGTTGCTACTTTCGCCGGATATGAGAGGTGAGGAGCGAGGGGGAGGCCGATTCCGGTGCAGTGGAAAGGGGTTGCCGTTCCATGCGGAGGGAGAATCCCATAGACTACGGAATGATATGCAAAAGGGGTTCACGAGGAGACCAAGGCCGGACGCGCCGGGGACGGCGGGGCCGAACTACATTACGCCGGGCGGGTTGCAGCGGCTGAAGGACGAGGTGAAGTTTCTGCTGACGCGGGAGCGGCCGGCGGTGACGGAGGTGGTGACGTGGGCGGCGAGTAATGGCGACCGGAGCGAGAACGCCGACTATCAGTACGGGAAGCGGCGGCTGCGGCAGATTGATGGGCGATTGCGGTTTTTGATGAAACGGATTGAGGCGGCGAAGGTGGTGGATCCGGCAGCGCCTCGGCGGGGCGAGGCGGCCGAGCGGGTGTATTTTGGGGCGACGGTGCGGTATGCCGATGAGGCGGGGGCGGAGCACGTGGTTTGCATTGTAGGGGCGGACGAGGTGGACCTGACGCGGCGGCATGTGAGCTGGACATCGCCGTTGGGGCGGGCGTTGATGAAGGCGGCCGAAGGAGACACGGTGGTGCTACAGGCGCCGGGGGGGACGTCGAGCTTGGAGGTGATTGCAATTTGCTATGAGCGGGTTGAGGTGGAGCCGTTCCGGGAGCCGGCGGGGGCGGAGGCGAAGGGGAAACGGCTCCCGGGGGGCGCTTAGAAGGTAAGCCTGGCGGCCACGGTGATCTTCCGCTGTTCACTCCAGATGGTTCCGTTCACCGTGCCGAAGAGCGTATTGGTGGGCGCGGTATTGGGCCCGCTGAAGTGGGCATGATTCAAGGCGTCGACGGCTTCGGCGCGGAGTTGGAGCTTGCACTGTTCTGTGATGGAGAACGACTTGTAGAGTGAGAGGTCCCAGTTGTTCCAGCCGTCGGCGCGCAGGCCGGTGAAGCGCAGCGGGAACGTGCGGAGGTTGCTTTCCAACTGCCTGGCGGGGTCGCGTTCGAAGCCGGCGGTATTGAACCAGCGGCCGACGGCGCGGTCGGCATAGGGGATCACGAGGTCCTTCACATTGCCGCGATAGATGACGTTGCCGAAGTTGATGGGGGCGCCGCTCTGCCACTGATAGATGGCGTTGATGCTCCAGCCGCCGGCGACGGCGTCGAGCCAGCGGGAGCTGGAGTTCATCCATGCCCTTCCCTTCCCGAACGGGAGTTCCCACATGCCATTCAGGGCGATGTGATGGGGGCGGTCCTGGGGGGAGACTACATGATGGGGATGGAGATCCTGGGGGTTCAGGCGTTCAACGGCTTCCATGAACTTCGACCAGGTCCAATGCCCACCGACGGAGAAGCCACGGGCGAAGCGGCGTTCCAGGCGCACGGTGGCGGCGTGGTACCAGGAGAAGCCATCGTTGATGGTCATGGTGAGGCCGTTGAAATGGGGATAGGGGCGGAGGAGCGACGCGCGGGAGACGAATTGATTGTTAAGGAATGCGGGGCTTTGGGAGAACTGCGGAATGCCGCGGAAGGGATTGACGACGTTCGTACTGAGGAAGTTCACCGTGCTCACATCGCGCTCCGGGCTGCGGCTGAGGTACTGGGCGGGGGTTAGGTTGAAATCATAGGGCACGCCGAGGCCGGTGCCGCGATTGGCGAGATAGCCCACTTCCAACACGAGGTTCGACGCCAGTTGGCGCTGCACGTTCACGCTCCAGCGTTGCATGTAGGCGTTGCGGCGTTGCGGATAGACCGAGGAGAGGGCCAGG
This sequence comes from Bryobacteraceae bacterium, assembly GCA_044358225.1. Classification (GTDB taxonomy): domain Bacteria; phylum Acidobacteriota; class Terriglobia; order Bryobacterales; family Bryobacteraceae. The sequence continues at coordinate 6,515 of JBIKOG010000210.1, forward strand.
CCGAGATTGGTGGCCAGGCCGGCGGAAGAACGCTGGGCGGCGATGAAGCCATCGGGATAAGGATTGGCGAGAGTGGCGCGGAAGGTCTGGCCGTTATCGATGGAGGGATTCATGTTGGTGCGCTGGCTGAAGCCGACTTGGGTCGAGTCGGAGCGGTCGGCGCCGAGGGGCTCGAAGAAGATGCCGTAGCCGGCGCGGACGACGGTGGTGGGAGACCACTGATAGGCCAAGCCGAAGCGCGGCGAGATGTTGTTGCGATCCGGATCCCAGAGGCCGCGGGGCTGGCCGCCGACGCCGGCGAAGAGCAGGCCGCCGCGGAGGTTGAAGTTGGCCGGCGCGACTTCGGGGATCGGGTTGAGGGCGTAGGCGGCGCGGACGGCGGCGTTGGCCGGGTTCGGGGTGGTGAAATCAATGCCGCGGTTGGAGCGATTGAAACGCTCCGTGATTCCCTGCTCCAACTCGTAGCGAAGCCCGATGTTCAGTGTGAGCTTCCGCGTGGCCTTCCAATCGTCATGGACAAAGAGCCCGGCGTACGCCGACTTTTCGGCGATGGAATCCTGGACGTCGACGAACCCGCTGGTGGGCAGGCCGAAGAGGAAGGACGCCATGCCCTGGCCGATGGGGGCGACGGGCGAGTTGTCCAGCGGCCCGCGCGTCCAGGCGTTAGCAAATGAATACTGGCCGGAGTAATTGCCATAGTTGAACAAGTTGTCCAAGACCGTCCGGTACTCGCCGCCGTAGCGTAAGGTGTGATTGCCTTTTGTTTGCGACATGGTGCCGCTGACGATCTGGGCGGTGAAGCCGCTCTTGCTCGGGAGGTTGGTTCCGATCGTCACCATGCCGCCGATGTCGATTTCCGGCAGGGAGGTGAGGGTCTTATCCAAGCGGTTGGCGAAGGAGGAGGGCAGGCCGAGGCTGGTGAGGTCGAGCCCCAGCGTGGGCCCATTGCCGGTGTTGGCCTGGCGGGTGACACCGTAACGGAAGTTGGCGACGGTGGCGGGATTCAGGGTCCAGACATAGTCCAGGGCGATGGAGTTGTAGCGGTTGACGGAGAGGCCGGCGATGGCGTTGTTGTTCAGGGTGCGATCCTGGTCGCCATCGGTGCGCATGGTGCTGAAGGAGACGTAGAAGCGGTTGCGCTCGTTGATGACCTGGTCGGCACGGAGCATGTGGCTCCAGTAGTCGATCATGGCCGGGGTGGCGGTGACGAAGTTGTTCCGGAAGTCGGCGGATCCGGGGGTGTTTGGCGGAGGGTAGTAGGAAAGCAGGCGCTGGGAGATGGGGCTGATGCGGCTGGTGGGGACGATATTGCCGGGCAACGGGGTGCGTTGGAAGCGGCCGCCGGCGGCGGGCGCGACGGAGGCGGGGTCGTAGATCTGATAGCTGGCACCGAGGGCCAGGAGGCGGGAGAAGTCGCCGCGGCGCTGGTCTTCGGGCGGCACGGTGGTATTGGTCTGGTTGTTGAAATTGCGTTCCATCAACTCATTGCCGTAGCTGAAAAACGTTTTGTTGCGGCCGTCGTAGAGTTTGGGAATGCGAACGGGGCCGCCGACCTGGACGCGGTACCGATTGGTGCGGGAGGCGGGCCAGAGGCGGGAGCGTTTGGCTTCGAAGGTTTCGCCGGGGCGATTGGTAGCGGTGTTGTGGAGATTGCTGTTGATGAAGAAGGGATGGGTCATCAGCGGGCGGCTTAAGTGAGAGGCCCAGAGGGTGCCGTGGTAGGCGTTGGCGCCCGACTTCAGTACCATGTTGACGCTGGCGCCGGCGAAGCGGCCGAGGGAGGCATCATAGGCGGCGGTTTGCACGCGGAATTCCTGGATCATCTCCGGCGGGGGCTGAAAGGCGATGACGCCGTCGCCGCCCATGTTGGGGATGCCGTCGAGGGTGAACTCGCTGGACCGTGTGCGGGTACCGGCGACGGCGACGTCCGATACCGAACCGCGCGCCTGAGGGAGCCAACCATGCATGGGGGCGTTGGTGGAAACGGCTCCGGGGGAGAGCTGCATGAGGTAGTTGACGCCTCGTCCGGCGAGCGGCATTTCGCTGATCATCCGGTTGTCGACGACCTGTCCCAAGCTGGCGGTGCTGGTCTCGAGGATGGGGGATTCGCCGGTGACGGAGACGCTATCGGTGACGGCGCCGAGTTCCAGATTGACGTTGATTTCGACGATATCGCCGACGCGGAGAGCGAGGCCCGAACGCGAGTGTTTCTTGAAGCCATCGAACTGCACGGACAGGACGTAGGAGCCGGGCAACTGATTGAGGAAATCGAAGACGCCTTCGTTATTGGTGACGGTGGTGGCGGTGGCGTTGGTCTCCGCCTGTTTGATGGTGACTTTGGCGCCGGAGACAAGGGCGCCCTGTTGGTCGGAGACGCGACCGGTGAAGCGGCCGTAGGAGTTCTGGGCGAGAGCGGTTAGAGGATGCAGTACGGCGAGGAGGAGCAGGAGGACCCGAGGATGCATTGAGGCATGGTACCGCAGCGGAAGGGCCGTATAGAGGGGGGGCCGCCCTACTTCATTAACCAGATGTTGGAGGTTTCTTCGAGGACGGAATAGACGATGCGGTCGCGGGCGACGCCGCGGTCGGGTATGGAGTCGGTGGTGATGAGCTTGCCGTCGCCGTGGACGTGGGCGACGACGGCGCGTTCGCCGATGAGTTTGCCGGCGACGGGATCGAAGCGTTGGCGCCAGATGCAGCGGAAGGGGCCGTGCTGATCGTCGAAGTAGATCCACTCGCCGTTGGGCGACCAGAGGGGCGTGAGGCCGGTGCCGAGATCGACCCAACGGGCCTTGGGCAGACGCCCGGCCGGCTGAAAGGGCGCGATATAAAGGTGATGTTCGGGATCTCCCTTTTTGGCACCCATGAAGACCAGCCAGCGATTGGAGGGGTGGAGGCTGGCCTGGGCGATGTGGGAGAAGGCGGGGTCGTAGACGGGCTCGGTTGCGGGGCCGCCATTGACGCTGCGGTACTGGATGTGATCGGGGGAGGTGGCGTAGAGGAAGGAGCGGCCATCGGCGGTTTCATCCATGAACTCGCAGCCGTCGCAGATGGTGGTTTCGGCGCGGCTGGCGAGGTCCATGCGGCGGACGGAATGTTTGGGTCCGGGCGGGTGGTGAACGTAGATGATGGACTTGGCGTCGTGACTGAAGCGGGGGAAGGTTTCGCCGTCTTGCGGGGTGGCGGTGATTTGGCGTTCCTGGCCGGTGGCGCGGTTGAAGAGATAGATATCGGGGCGTTCGCTGTCGCGCCAGGAGGTGTAGGCGACTTGGGCACCGTCGGCGGAGACGCTGACGAACTGGGTGGAGAATTTCGATTTTGTGAGGCGGCGCGGTTCGGCGGTGATGGCGCCGGAGTTGGGATCGATGGGGAGGTCGTAGACGGAGATGAGGCGGGTGCGGACGGCGGTGGCGATGCGGCCGCTGGAGGAGGCGGAGGGGTCGCGGACGTGGTCGCTCATCATGGTTAGGCGTTCAGGCTGTTGCATGAGTTTCCAGTCCGGGGTGAAGCGCAGACGCCAGAGATTGGCACTATCGCGGGAGCGGACGGTGAAGACGACGGCGTGGTCTTCGACGTAGGCGGGGGTCCATTGGGCCCAGACGGGGGAGAAGTCGTTGGGCCGTTGGCGGAGCATGTTGAAGACACCGAGGGGGCGGGTCCAGCTGCCGTCTTTGGGCGTGAGCCACCAATCGGGATTGCCTTTGGCGTCCCGGCCGGTGAGGATGAGGAGATCGTTCGAGGCCCAGACGGGGTTGCCGGCCTTGAGTTCGGGGCGGAGTTGGCGGGGTTCGCCGCCGGCGGCGGGGATGAGCCAGGTGCTCCAGCCGCCGGAGCCGATGTTATCGGAGCGGAGGGAGCCGGCGCCGGATTTTTCGACTTTCAGGTAGGCGACGGATTCGCCATCGGGAGAGAAGCGAGGGCGGGCGCCGCCTTTTGCGAGGAGGCGGGCTTCGCCGCCCAGGACGGGGACGAGATAGACGCCGGGAGGATCGCGGTAGGATTCGAAGGCGATCTGGTCGCCTTTGGGGGAGAGGACGGGGTAGACGTCGCGGGCGGGATGGTCGGTGAGGCGGATGGCGTTGCGGCCGGCGATGGGTTGGAAGTAGATGTCGAGGTTGTCGGCGTCGGCCCGGTTGCTGGCGTAGGCGAGCATTTTGCCGTCGGCGGAGATGTCGGGCCAACCGGTGGAGCCGGTGTCATCGGTGAGGCGGGTGAGGCTGACGAGCGGGGATGGGGCGGGGTTGCGGCGAGCGACGAATGAACCGGCGGCGAAGAGGGCGGCGACGGCGGCCACGGCGGCGACGAGCCAGCGGCGGCGGAATGGGGTGGTGGTTTGGGGGGCGGGTTCTTGAGCTGGTTGTGGTTCTGGATCTGGTTCTGGTTCGGCGAGGCCTTCGACAGGGGCGATGAAGCGGTAGCCGCGGCCGACGACGGTGGCGATGAAACGCGGTTCATCGGTGTTTTCATTGAGAGCGCGGCGGATTTTGCGAATGGCGGTGTTGATGCCTTCGTCGACCTCCATGAACTTGCCGGGCCCCCAGACGGCGTCGGCGATTTCCTGACGGGAGACGACCGAATCGCGGCGCCGGATCAGGAGGAGCAGCATATCGAGGGGGATTCGCTCGATTTTCACGGGCCGGCCGTCTTCGAAGAGGCGATGGGTGGCCGGGTCAATCTGAAAGTGGCCGAAGGAGATCATCCAGGACCGGGCCCCGCGGTGAGCCCTGTTGGATGGCGGTGGCTATTGGGCCCAAATAGTGAGTCTGCGGGCATCTTGAATCGGCCTATTTTATCAATTCGCGGGGAGAGAAGCCGGCGGGTAGTGGGGCCTCCAGATTGATTTGGTGGCCGGTGATGGGGTGGAGGAATTGGAGGTATTGGGCGTGGAGGAGGTAGCCGCCATCGCCGGGGAGGCCGGGGAGGTTTTCGAGGGGGAGGCCGGTGGGGCCGTAGAGGGGGTCGCCGACGAGGGGATGGCCGATGGAGGCGAGGTGGATACGGATTTGATGGGGGCGGCCGGAGTGGAGGCTGACTTCGAAGGTTGTTGTGGCTAGGGTGCGGGCGATTACCGTTGCGAGTGATTTGGAGGGTTTGCCGTGCGGGCTGGCGGCCCAGACGGAGCCGATGAGCGGGTGGGGCACGAGGCCGATGGGGGTGAGGATTTCGTAGGTGTCCTGGGGGGCGACGTGTTGGGCGAGAGCGCGGTAGATTTTTTGGATTTTCGGGGTGTTCCAGTTGGTGAAGAGCGTGGCGGCGGCTTGCGGGGTTTTGGCGAAGAGGACGATGCCTGTGGTGGCGCGGCCGAGGCGGTGGACGGGGTTGGCGTTGGGGGATTGCTGTTGGACGAGGCGGAGGAGGGTATTTTCCATGAAGCCGCCGCCGGGGAGGGTGGGCAGGCCGCTGGGCTTATTGACGGCCAGCAGATGGGCGTCTTCGAAGAGGACTTCGAAGTGGCGGGGAGCGTCGGGTTCGTCCCAGGGGGGACGGTTCCAGACGAGGGTTTGGCCGTTGGCGACTGTTTCGGCGCCGGTGGCGGGGGCGCCGTCGAGGGTAACTTCACCGTTGTTCAGTTTTTGCTGCCAGGCTTCGGGGGTGGAGTGGGGGTAGAGGCTGGCGAGATGGGCGAGCAGGGGTTGGCCGTGGTATTTGCTGCTGATGATGGTCGTGTAGGCGTAGCCCTGATTTCGCATCTAGTTTGAGTGTAGGGGATGGCATTGGGGGCGGTGACCCGGCGAGGTCAACTGACCGGTGAGTGTCATGCTGATTCGCTGACTGGGTTCGTGCCACGCCTGCCTGGCGGGCATATCGGCGCTTTGGTGCTTACCGTGCAGGAGGATACGGTATGTTACAGACTGCTTATCGAATCAAAGATATTGGGCCGCAGCCGCAATCGTTTGACGTGGACCGCGCGACCAGGGACAACACCGATTACCGTTCGGTGGCCTGGAGCGGGCGGTATTTGCAATTGACGCTGATGGCGATTCCGCCGGGCGGGGAGATTGGGCTGGAGGTGCATCCGGAGACGGATCAGTTTTTGCGGCTGGACGCGGGCAGCGGCCGGGTGCAGATGGGGCCGGCGAAGGATGATCTGCCGTTTACGATGGAGGTGACGGACGGCTGGTGTGTCCTGGTTCCGGCGGGGACGTGGCACAACATCACCAATACGGGCACGACGCCGATGCATGTTTATACGATCTACGCGCCCGCGCATCATGCGCCCGGGAAGGTGCAGGCGACGGTGGCGGCGGCAGGGTTGGACCAGGACGACAAGCCAGCGGCGTGGTCCGTACAGCCGAACGCCGCGACCGATGAACATGGGTGAGGGGATGTTTGGGCCGGGGATGGCCCGTGGCATGCAGGGTTATAAAGATAATGCCGAAACATGACCACCATAAAGCCGTTGCACTGCCGGGCGACACCGCCGGGCCGCAGCGCAAAGCCGGGGAGGCGAATGAGCCGGGCGAGACGCAGCAGGCGAGCCAACATACGCCGATCGCGAATCAGCATTCCGACAAGTCGCAGGAGGAGTCCAATCAGGCGCATCGGAAGACGAAGGGGCCGAAGAAGCTCTGACGGGGGCGGGCCCCCGGTGCGTTGCGGGGGATTGAGGCAGTGCGTCTGGCGGGTGGTAGCCTAGCGGAATGGATCGACGGACGGTATTGGGGCTATTGGCGGGCACGGTGTGGGCGGGCGGGTCGACGGGGTTGGGGAAGGGTGTGTTTTTATTGCCGGATTTGGGAAGCAACAGCACGGCGCTGGTGACGGGGGATGGGCTGTTTTTGGTGGACAGCGGGATGGTGGAGCAGGTGGGGGATTTGGAGCGGGAGACGCGGGCGCTGGGGGCGCGGATCGGGGTGTTGTTCAACACCCACTGGCATTTTGACCATACTGGCGGGAATGTGCGGGTGGGGACGGGCGGGGCGCGGATTGTGGCGCACGAGAATGTGCGGCGGCGGTTGAGCGAGACGACGCGGATCGACTTTTACAAGCGCACGGACCGGGCGTTGCCGGCGGTGGGGCGGCCGGGGGAGGTGTTTGGGGCCGATGGGGGCGCGATGACATTTGGCGGGGAGCGGATCCGTTATGTGCATTATCCGGGGGCGCATACGGATGGGGATGCGACGGTGCACTTTGAGAATGCCGATGTGTTGTGCGTGGGGGACCTGTTTTTTAACGG